>CAJFQI010000071.1 GCA_904419005.1 Candidatus Avimonas faecium
TATGGAGAATATGTATCGCGGATCCCGGCCGGCCTCCTCATCCCGCCCCGCGCAGGAAAGCATGCAGACAACGCTTCCCGTTATGGCGTACGTCCCTGTACAGCAGTTAAACGCCGTATACGAAACCGATAAGGCGCTCGAACGGGGCACGCTATTCCCCGAGCTTGACAAACCGTGGTTGGGAGGGGCGGCGCGATGAACAGCAATATGAACGGCATGAATACAATGAACGAGAAAAGCCGCATACTCCGCCGCATTGACGGCGTGGACTTCGCCATTGACGAGATGACCCTGTATCTTGACACCCATCCCACCGACAGCCGCGCGCTTAAAACGCTGGAACAATACCGCAAACGCCGCGCCGAGCTGATCGGCGAATACGAGTCGCGGTTCGGCCCCTATGTCCTGACCAGCAACGATGCCAGCGGCAGCCGCTGGAACTGGATTGATAATCCCTGGCCGTGGGATATCCAGGCCAATTAGTCTCTTTCAATTATAACCGGAAAGGAAGGTTCTGTCCATGTGGCAATACGAAAAAAAGCTGCAATACCCCATTAAGATCAAAAATCCGAACCCGAAATATGCGAAAATCATCATCAGCCAATACGGCGGCCCCGACGGGGAGCTGGGCGCTTCGATGCGTTACCTAAGCCAGAGGTATGCGATGCCCTACCCGGAGCTCAAAGGCCTGCTGACCGATATTGGTACGGAAGAACTCGCGCATTTTGAGATGATCGCCGCGATGGTCCATCAGCTCACCCGTGAGATGAGCTATGAGGAGATTGTGAAATCCGGCTTTGACACCTATTTCGTTGACCATACCGCCGGCGTCTGGCCGATGGCCGCCTCTGCGGAACCCTGGAGCTCCAACTACATCGGGGTCAAGGGGGATCTGCTGGCCGACCTGCACGAGGATATGAGCGCTGAACAGAAAGCCCGGGTCACCTACGACAACCTTCTGCGCCTGATTGACGATCCCGACATCCGCGACCCGCTGAAATTTCTCCGCGAAAGGGAAATCGTGCATTACCAGCGTTTTGGAGAAGGGCTGGATTTGGCGACGTCAAAGCTCAACAGCAAAAATTACTACGCGTTCAACCCCAGCTTTGATAAGCAGCGGTAGCCCCTCCCTAGAATCCATGAAATGGTGCGGCCGTCGTAAATGGCCGCAGACCGCGGATGCACAAAAGCGGATCCCCGCAGCGGCCCTTTAGAGAGCTGCTGTGGGGATCCGCTATTTCTGTCTTTCCATTTCCCGTGCCGCCGGAGGCACAGCTTCCAGCCGTCCTCTGCTTTCCTCAGCCCACAAGCTGCCGGGGCCTCTCCCCTCACCAAAGAAATCAGGGGATGCGTTCTTGCCCGTCGCAATAGGCGCGGATAACCGGCAGAAAATCACCGCCGTACCGCTCCAGCTTGGCCTGCCCGACGCCGGACACCTCAAGGAACGCTTCCTCCGATTGCGGAAGGCGGAGGCACATATCCCGCAGCGAGGCATCGATAAACACCACGAACGCCGGCACCCCCTGCCGGTCGGCCAGCCGGGCGCGCAGCGCTTTCAGCTGGGCAAACAGCGCCGGATTCTCCGGCCCGTCCGCTTGCGAACGCGGCTTAGCCTGCCGCGCGGCATCCTCCCGCGCCGCCTTCATCCGGAGGGTGGTTCTCCCTGTCAAAACGTCACGCGAGGCCGGCGTCAGCTTCAGCACGGGATAATCTTCACCCTCGCTGCGCAGAAAGCCCTGCATAAGCAGGTACTCCATGATCTCCCGCACCCGCTTTTCAGAGGCATCCGCCATAATCCCATAGGTAGACAGCCTGTCCAATCCCAGCCGCAGCAGGCGTTCGTTCTGGCTTCCCCGCAGGATATCCGCAATCATTTTCATCCCGTACCTTTCCCCTGCCCGGCGGACGCAGGATAGGATTTTCTGCGCCGGCACGGTGATGTCAAATTCCTCAAAATTCTGCAAACAGTTGGAGCAATGGCCGCAGTAATGGGGCGGCTTTTCCCCAAAATACCGCAGGATATAGCCGCGCAGGCAGTCGGTGGTGTGGCAGTAAAAGGTCATGAGCCGCAGCCGCTCCCGTTCCTTGGACTGCACCGCGCGTCGGGTGCCGGGATCCAGCCCCTCGCCGCCCCGGTCTATCAGGAACTGCTGGGTGACCACATCCTGGCCTCCATAGAGCAGGATGCACTGCGCCGGCTCCCCGTCCCGTCCGGCGCGCCCAGCCTCCTGGTAGTAGCTCTCAAGATCCTTCGGCATATTGTAATGGACGACAAAGGAAACGTTGGATTTGTCAATCCCCATGCCGAACGCATTGGTCGCCACCATCACCCGGCGCCGGTCGTAAAGGAAATCGTCCTGGCTGCGCCGCCGTTCCTGCTCCGGCAGGCCGGCATGGTACCGGGCGGCCTCCACCCCGGCGGAGCACAGCGCCTCATACACCTCCTCCACCGTCCGGCGGGTGGCGCAGTAAACCACGCCGCTTTTGTCCGGGTTGTCGCGAAGGATCTGCAGAAGGGCGCGCATTTTATCGGGCGGTCGCCGTACCTCAAAGTATAGATTTTTCCGGTCAAACCCTGTCACCACCGTCTGGGGCTCATCAAGCCGGAGGGCCGCGGCGATATCCGCCTGCACCTGAGCCGTCGCAGTGGCCGTAAAGGCCCCGATCACCGGGCGGCGGGGCAGCGCGTCAATATATTCCCGGATTTTCAAGTAGCTTGGCCGGAAATCCTGCCCCCACTGCGAAATGCAGTGCGCCTCGTCAACGGCCACGAGGGGGATAGCGGTATGCTGGGAAAACGACAAAAAATCGCCCGCCGTCAGCCGCTCCGGCGCGACATACAGCAGGCGGTAGCCTCCCTGCGCCGCGCGCTCCAGCGTCCGACGGTACTGCGCGGCGGTCAGAGAGCTGTTGATGAATGCGGCGGGAACACCCGCCTGGCCCAGCGCCTGCACCTGATCCTTCATCAGGCTGATCAGCGGAGAAACAACCACCGTCGTCCCCTGCAGCAGCAGGGCGAGCACCTGAAAGCACAGGGATTTGCCCGCGCCGGTCGGCATGACCCCCAGCACATCCCGCCCCGCCAGCAGGGAGGCGATCAGCGTTTCCTGCCCCGGGCGGAAGGCGGAATACCCGAAATATTGCTTGAGCGCGGCCTGTGCCTTCCGAAGCCCCTCTGTCTGCATATGTGCGCCCTCCCTGCGGCCTTCCGCTTGCTTTTCGCGTTCCTTCTAGGAGTGTTGCCATCCTTCCGCTCCCTGTCTCCATCGGCCATTCCTCTCCAGCCGTGTTGCAGGAACCCCACCGGAACGACTGAACAATACCCGGGCCAGGCTAAGCGAACCCTTGCCGCCGGAGCAGGGTGCAGCCATCGGGAAGCAGCCCGGTGGACGGAGCTTGAAAGCCCTCTGCGGCGGAACATGGCCGGCAGGGCTGGAAGCTGTCCAAGGCGGAGGTCCACCCGCCCCGCCTCCCGCGGGAACAGCCCTTTTCACCGAGAGGCCCCACATAGGCGAAACGCCGCTCCATCGCCCGCCGGCGAAGCGGCCGCTCCCTTTGCATGACGCCGGCCGGGCCAACCGCGGCCAAAAGGATAAAACCGGCCCGTCCGGTTGGACGGGCCGTATCAGGAAACCGTAACCAGATCTTTAAGCGCGGCAAAGCGTTTCTCCCCAATGCCGCTGACGTTCATCAATTCCTCCACAGAGGAAAAGCCGCCGTGGGTCTCCCGGTATGCGAGGACCCGTTCGGCCAGCACCTCCCCGATGCCCGGCAGCTCCATCAGCTGCTCCAGCGTCGCGGTATTGAGATCCAGCCTGCCGTCCGCAGCGGGCGGTACAGCCGAAGTGCCCAGCGTTTGAGGCGGCGTAGTCTGTGCCGCCGACGTCCCGGCGGGAGCTGAAGAGGCCTCCTGCGCCGTTGACCCCGCGGCGTCCGTCCCCGCCGGGCTTTCCGTCTGCGCCGCATCGGAATACACAATCCCCATCGGCGACAGGTCCGGCGCCTCCCATACGGCAAGCAGCACCGTCGCCAAGCAGAGCAGCAGCGCCAAAACGAGCAATACCCGTTCTTTCATCAGCGTATTCATAGCCTCTCCCCCGTACCTTCATTGTACGCAGAGGAGGCCAGAAAGGGCAAGCGAACGGATTTCACAAACCTTCGTCGGAACGACGAATTCCCGGCGGTTTCTGCCAATCAAAAGGCGGAACACCCTCTTTATGTCCAGCAGCCCGCCTATAGGTGCAACCGCCCGGCGCCGCACAGGTCATCCTCCTGGCGCAGCCGCCCGCGGCCCGGCGTTACGGCTGCCCATCCGGCGCGATGCCGATGCCGATCCGGGCCAAGGCCGCCGGCCATTCCCGCTCGTTAAACAGGGGGATCCCTTCCTGCTTTAGCAGGCGGGCGGCGACGCCCATCCCCGCCTGCTTACGCCCGGAAAAGGAGCCATCATAAACCCAATGCGTCCCACAGGAAGGGCTGTTCTCCTTCAAAACCGCGGCGGCAAGCCCTTCCTCCCGGAAAAGGGCGAGGGCGCGGCGCGCCCCCTCTTCAAAGGCGGCGGTGCACTCCCTGCCGTCGGCGTGAAAAACGCGGTTTCCCCGGCACTCCGCCGGGGGGCGGGGCACCGGCAGCCCGCCGGCGCATTCCGGGCAGAAAGGAACTGCGATCCCCTCCTGCACCAGGCGGCGCAGAGCCGGGATCAGGCAGCTGCGCCCGTCATAGCGCACCGCCTGTCCGCACAGGCAGGCGCTCACCAGGATCCGGGGGCGGGCAGTCCGGGCCGTCTGGGCCGTTTCCGCCTTCCGCATCAGAAATAGCGGAGCAGGGAGATCACCTTGCCCAGCACGATCACCTCGTCGACAATGATCGGTTCATACGCGTCGTTTTCAGGCTGGAGGCGGATATGCCCCTTTTCCCTATACAGGCGCTTGACGGTCGCCTCGTCCCCGATCAGCGCCACCACGATTTCCCCATTTTCCGCCGTCGGCGTTTTCCGCACGATGACGACGTCCCCGTTCAGGATCCCGGCGTTAATCATACTGTCCCCCACAACCCGGAGGGCAAAAAGGTCGCCAGGCTGGTACCCCCCGCCCGAGTACGGGACGTATTCCTCCACCTCTTCTATGGCCAAAATGGGCTTGCCGGCCGTCACCTTGCCGAGGAGCGGAACCCGCGCCACGCTTTCGCCCGGCATACGGATCGCGCGGTTCAGGCCGCTTTGGCGGGAGATATAACCCTCGTCCTCCAGCAGCTTCAGATAGGCGTGGACGGTTGATGTGGACTTAATCCCTGCGGCGGCGCAGATTTCGCGCACCGTGGGCGGGATGCCGTCCTGTGCGCGCTCCTTCAAAAACATCAGCACCCTTTGCTGCTTTTCATTTAACGGTTTCATAAGCGGACTCCTTTCATCCAAAACGAACATATACGGCGTCCCGAGCCGGCAGGCGCAGGCGAGGCCGAGGCCGTATCCCCCCTATGTTTTCTGTATTATAACATATACTCCCCGTAAAAGTCAAACAAATGTTTGAACTTTCGAAATCCTTAAAAAAGTTGCTAAAAAATGCTTACAGTTTATTCATAGTGGGTTCACACACTACCGGCCGGCCGTCGGTATAATAAGGCTGTACTCAGAAGGGAAACGGAGCCGCACCGGGAACCTTCATAAAAAGTGAGTACGTTCTACCCTCCTCAAAACACCCCTCTAACTTAAAGCAAAAGGCCCGCTTAAAAGCGGGCCTTTTGCTTTTTTGTTCGTCCTTTCCAAAGGCGACCCGGAGCCTGAACGGGGCAGCTCGTCCCGAAAGCAGGATCCTGCCGGCTGGGGACAGCGGCAGGGCCTTCCGCAGCACACGGGATTCCCGCCGGACAAGGCGGGCTATTGCACAAGTAGGAGGAGGAAGGCCGCCGGTATGACAGCCTTCCTCCTGCCTTTAGGATCCTGGTGCGGTGCAAAAAGCAGGCATAGTATCTGTCCCTGCCTATTCCTACTCCGCGTTTAGGAAATCCACGCCGAAGCGCCCGGCAAAATCCCGCAGCCCTTGAACCGCCTCCTCGTGGGAAAAGTCGGCCTCTTCCAGCTCCTGGGCGCTCATCCGGCCGAGGCGGTCATAAAAATCGGCGGCGACCAGGAGATAGGCGATGTCGTCCTCCGACGCTTGCTCAAACAGCAGATTTTCCGCCTCGTTGATCTGCCGCTGGTCCAAAAGGTCCAGCAGCCGTCCGTGGAGCGGGTCGGTTTCCGGAAATTCGCCGTCCGGGAGATACTCCGGCTCCTCCCGGCCAAAAATCGCCTTGGCGATCGCCTGCGCCATGCTGTTAATCTGCCGCATCAGCCAGTCCTCCTGCAGCTGCATATCCGCGCTCCTCCTTCCCTGTTTCACCCAGTATAGCCGATCCCGCGCCGTTTTTCCAGCAAGCCGGGATGAAATCCGCGCGGCAAAAGCGCGGCAGGCCGCCCGCCCTGTGCCGGCTTCCCATCAGAAAAATTTTTCCTAAGGGCATAACGGCGGTATTTCGGTCAAAAATACTACCATCATCCATCGGGCAGGAATGGATACCAAACGGAATTCCACAGGCGTGCAGCCCAGAGCCGCCGCCTGACGAAACGGAGGAGCACCATGGGACATCTCAATTTTGACAAGCAAAGCGGCCGCAAGCGCGGCTGGAAGGGCTTTTACCTGGCGCTGGCGGTCTGCCTGGTCGCGGTTGGCGGCGTAGCGGCAGCCACCTTTATGAGCACCCCTAAACTGGCGCAGGAAAACAGCTCCACGCCGCCGACCACCGCACCCACCCAGGCGGTGGAACAGATCGTCACCAACGTCCGCGACGACCGGACCACGACCACCTCCCGCCGGACCACCGCCTCAACCACGGCGACGACCTCCGCCACAACCACCGCGGCGACGACGGTGCAGGAACCGGCCGACCTGTTTATCCTTCCCCTGAGCAATGAGGTTATCCAGGAATACAGCGACGGCAAGCCGGTTTACTCCGCCACCATGAACGATTGGCGGGTGCACAACGGCGTCGACTTCCAGGGTGCGGAAGGACAGACCGTCAAAGCCCTGGCAGACGGCACCATCCTGTCGGTGGAGGAGGATCCGCTGTGGGGACAGGTGGTCACAATTGACCACGGCTTCGGCATCCACTCCCGTTACTGCGGGGTGCAGATCAGCGCCCTGCAGGCGGGACAGGCCGTGAAAGTGGGCCAGGCGATCGGCACGCTGGACGAAATCCCCTGTGAATTGACAATGGGCCCTCACCTCCATCTGGAAGTGCTGGTCAACGACGAGTATGTAAACCCGGTTGAGGCCATCGGCAAGGACGTCAAGGTGGTGACCACCACCGCCTCCGCCGCGGCAACGGCAACGCAGGCGGCGACGGCCGCCACGACAAAGAAATAAGCCTGCCCTCGGAAACCGCGCGAGCGATCGCCGGATCGGTCAGAAGGGCAAAAGGGGGATGCTGCGCTTGCAGCATCCCCCTTCTATTTTCCTGCGGTGCGGAGGCCGTTTTTCCCGCCATCGGGGACACCTTCGCCTCCGGACGCGGAAAAGCCCGCGAGGCTGTTTCCTCCCTGCGCGGGGACAGCCGGTGCAGGCGCGGGCGGAGCCTCCTGCAAGGGGAATCAAATCCGCCTGCCATTCCTCCTATTTCCCTCCATTTTGGCCCGCCGGCGGTTGCCGCGGCCGCCCGGCTTTGGTATAATAGCGGAAACAGGAAAACGAAAGGGGCAGGCAGTATGATCCGCTACGCGACCGTGGGCACCGGCTGGATTGTGGACGCGTTTATTGAGGGGGCCGCCTTGGCCGGCGGGCTTGAGCTGGCCGCCGTCTATTCCCGCAAGGAGGAAACCGGGCGGGCCTTTGCCGCCAAGCACGGCGGCGTCCCGGTCTTCACCGATTTGGATGCGCTGGCGGCATCGGACGCGGTTGACGCGGTGTATATCGCCAGCCCAAACGTCCTGCATTACCCGCAGAGCCGGCGCTTCCTCTTAGCCGGCAAGCACGTCCTGTGCGAAAAGCCGGCGACGGTGACCTCCCGCCAGCTCCGGGAGCTGCTCGCCCTGGCGGACGAGCGGCGGCTGGTCTACATGGAGGCAATCATGATGCGGCATCTCCCCGCACGGGAGCGGCTGCATACGGCGCTGGCCGGGCTGGGGGCCATCCGCAGCGCACGGTTTGATTATTCGCAGCTTTCCTCCCAATACGCGGCCTGCATGGCCGGGAAGCTGCCCAATATTTTCAACCCGGCGATGGCCACCGGCTGCCTGATGGATCTGGGCGTCTACTGCGTCTATCCGGCGCTCGACCTCTTCGGCCGGCCGGAACGCATGGAGGCAGCCGCCTCCTTCCTGCCCACAGGGGCGGACGGCGCCGGATGCTGCCAGATGGTGTATCCGGACAAGGTGGTCTCCCTCACCTATTCCAAGACCGCGCAGGGGCGGATCGGCTCGGAGATCCTGGGCGACCGGGGGAGCCTGACGATCAGCTCCGTCTCCCGGCTGACGGGGATCCGTCGGTTCGGGCCGGACGGGCAGGAAGAGCTCCTGGTGGGCGAGTATACCAAGGCGGAGCTGATGAGCGGGGAAGCCGCCGCGTTCCGGCGGTATATCGGGGCCCTTTCGGCTGGCGACGGAGCAGAGCGGCAGGACTACGCCAGGGCCAACGCCCTGGCCTTGGCGGTATGCGAAACCATGGAGCAAATCCGCCGCAAGGCAGGCATCCGCTTTGCGGACGATGCGCAGTAGGGGAAGGCGCCCCGCCGGCATAAAGGGGCGATGGAATAAACGGCCCTTGGTGGGGTATGCCCGCCTTTTCCCTTTAAGGGCGGCTCAAAGCAACGCGCCGAAAGGGCGAAGGGGCCAAAATACCGGCCTATGCCAAGTAAATGGGAAACGAAAAAAGGCAAGCTGCGGCTTGCCTTTTTTCTGCTGCGCCGCCGTAGAAGGATAGCGGCGTTTTGAACGGATGAAATACTAATACACGGGGCGGTCATCAACGGGACGCCATCCGCAGGTACAGGTTTTGGTGGCCTCATAACGCGTGGAGCTGCTTGTGACGATTTGATAGCTGTCATGCTCTTCTCTCGGATACCCATGGCTTGTATAGATTTGCACATGGGTACTCCAGGATTCCAGCGCGGTGTAATCCTTGCCGCCGCCGAAAACCATCCCGCATTCGCATACCACTTCTTCAAAAGTTACCTCTTTTGCGATTGTGCCAAAGTCATGAACATGTCCCGTTATAACTTCTTCCCCGCATCCCGAACAATATTTGTAGGCCAAGCCCTTAAAGCCGGTGCCCCAGTTGGACATACAGCCATCCGCCACCTGATGGAGATATAGGTCGTTGAGAGTCCGGAAAAACATGGGCTCTTCCCCGCTGTATCCATGCACACGGCACTCCGCCCCATATTCCATATGCCCGCTGTTCTCGGGGCTTACGTTTACCCAGGTATGGACATGCTGCGTTTCCACCGGTGCCGGCGTTTCCGCCGGCGGTTTTGTGGAAGCGCTGGGTTTGCCGCCTGCCTCTTGCTTTGACGGCTGAGCGGTCGTGGGGCTGGTGGTATCCTGTGCCTTGCTTGCGGCGGGATCGTTTCCGGTATCCTGAGGCAGCGGCTCTTCGGTTTCGTTATTTGTACCGGTCCCCTTTGTCACGGCTTCGGCGCCGCCTTCGGTTGTCTTTTCCGCCCCTTCCTTTGCCACCACCTTTACGCTGACCTGGTATGTTGCGCTGTCATCCGCCCCATGAATCACATAGATCAGCTCATAATCGCCGATCTTTGAAAGGTTGACGCCGCTGTCATCCAGCGTAACGTCCTTCACCAGGCTGTCGTCCCAGGTAACGCCATCCAAAAAATCAACCTGCTCTGTCCCCTCTTCCACCACCCAGTCGTGCATACCCGTCACGGATGCGGCAAGATCGGTTTCGGATGGTGCGGATGGCGTCCCGGCCTTCGGATCGCTGTGCAGGCAGGCTGCGGCGGCATAAATGCCCGCCGCGATGACGCAGAAAATAAGGACGATGATAATCACGAGATTGCGCTTGTTCCGGAGGAATGCCGGCAGCGTTTCTTTCTTCATTTCCGTTCCCTTCCATTCATTTTCCCGAAGCATGGCCCTTTGGACAATTTCAAACGGATACAGAAAAAATCCGGCTTAAACACAGGTTGCCCATTGGAACAAAAAAACTGCGGTGCATGACTTGCAAAAAAGAGGGAGTTCACATGAACTCCCTCTTCGTCTGTTGATATGGAGCAGGCGAAGGGAATCGAACCCTCAACCTCAGCTTGGGAAGCTGATGTTTTACCACTAAACTACGCCTGCATGGATAATTTTACGGAAGATACATGCGCGGGGAAGCGTTCGCCTTAGCGACAGTGATGTTATGATACCACAGCCTCCG
>CAJFQI010000072.1 GCA_904419005.1 Candidatus Avimonas faecium
AACAAAAGTAACGACCGGGAGGGAAAAGCTGTCGCAGAGCCGGACAAAACGAGCCACGCATCCGCAGGAGCCGCAGGAAAGCTTGTCCTCGGCCAATGTAACCAGGCCGCAAACCGCGCCGCCGACCCGGGCAAACGCCGTTTCACAGGCCCCGTCCCCCAAACGGACCACCGTGTCCGCATCGGCCACTGCGTCTATCACGCCGTGGATATCCTCGCACTCGCCCATGGCGGCGCTGTCAAATTCGTAGGCGACAGGCACCGCGAGGTTGTTTGCCGGCAGCAGGCGGAGCAGTTCCTTTGCTTTTTCAATCGCTTCGCCGGCATCCTCCGCCACAAGGGAAGGCACCGCGTTTTCGTCTCCCGGATTCAGGTAAAAATCCGCGTCTTTTGCCGCGACGACAACATCCGCGGCGGACGCGATGATCGCCGACGAACCGACGCAGGCACCGGCAACCACCGCAATCTGCGGTACCACGCCGGACAGATTGTTGCAGGCCAGCAGGATGTCCGCGATCGCGTCCATGGCGTCAATCCCTTCGCCCAGCTTCGCGCCGTCGCTGTCAAATATGCCGACAAGCGGTGCGCCGTTCTGCGCGGCCAGATCATACACCTTGCGGATTTTGGCCCCCTGCGCCCTGCCGATCGCGCCGCAGCAGACATCGCGATCCTGAGCAAAGGCGTATACCGGGCTGCCATCCACCAGGCCGTAGCCGGCGGCCACTTCCGCGGGCTTGTCCCCATCACGGGCCAGCCGGTCAATCTCCACAAAGGTCCCCTCGTCAAACAGCTGCAAAAGCCGTGCGCGCGCTTTGGAGCCCTCAAGCGCCGAAACGGCGTCAGCGAGCTTTTGGAGCTGATCCTGCATGTTCATATTCGCTTCCTCCTAAATGATGGTACAACCGAAGGCAAACTGCCGCCTGGTCTGTTGCGCAAATTATTTTTATTATATCGTATTTTTTTTGAAAGTACAAGGGATTTTCCGGTTTTTCCCCATTCCGGACAGGTTCCCAAAGGGGATCCTGTCCGCCGGAATCCGCCTGGGCAGCGATCAAGGCCCGCGCTATTTATTCTTGTTTTCCCCGGCTTGTTTCCCCGCTCGGGCAGCCCCTGGCAAAGATGCCGGAAATATCCGCCTGCATGGAGGCAGGACAGCCCTCCTCCGGCTCCGAAAAGCCCAGCGTACGCAGGGCCGGGAAAAGCGGCTCCTGTTCGCACCGGGCGGTGCGGGCGCCGGCAGACAGCGCCGCGTTGAGCGCCGCGCGCAGAAGGCCGTCCAGCAGGCGGGGATCCTCCGCCTGCGCCGTCAAGAGCTCCATGACCTCTCCGCTGGTGCGGTAGAGAATGCTGCCCAGACTTTCCCATCCGTCGGAAGCAACCAGGCATTCCACCGGCCCGGCAAAGCCGGCCTGCGCCGACAAAGCGCTCCGCTCCTCTTCGGAGGCGGGCAGAATCGCAATCATCGCGCCGCTCCTCCTTCCCGTGTGGGTTTGCCCCGCCCTTTATTCGCCGCACGGAGCAGGGCCTGAACCTCGCGCGGCTCCAGCTCCCGCCACTTGCCCGGAGCGAGCATCCCCAGCTTGACCGGACCGAGCGCGACCCGGCGCAGGCGGGCCACTTCCAGCCCGAGCTGCGCAAACATCCGGCGGATCTGGCGGTTGCGGCCCTCATACAACGTCACCTGCACAACCACCCTTTCGCCCTCCCCGTCCCCTTCAGGGAGCTTTTCCCGGGAGAGCACCACAGCATCGGCCGGGGCAGTGGGGCGCGACTCTCCTTCAAGCAGCATACCGGAGCAGAACTGCTGGAGCTGGTCATCCGTCAATCCCGGACGGACCGTCACCCGATACACCTTGGGCAGATGACCGGCCGGGTGGATGATCGCGTTGGCAAAATCCCCGTCGTTGGTCATCAGGAGCAGCCCTTCGGAATCCCGGTCCAGCCGACCGACCGGGAAAAGCCGGGCATCCGCCTCCTTGACCAAATCGGCCACGCAGCGTCGGCCGCGTTCATCGTGCAGAGTAGCGACCACTCCCCGGGGCTTATTCAGCAGGATATACCGCGGACGGCCCGGACGGGCAACCCGCCGGCCGTCAACGGTTACGATATCCTTATACGGATCAGCCTTGTCCCCGAGGACGGCGACGTGGCCATTGACCTTTACCTTTCCCTTGGCAATCCATTCCTCCGCCCGGCGCCGGGAAGCAACCCCGCATTCGGACAGCAGCTTTTGAAGGCGTATGTCACCCATGAATTCTTCATCCAACCCTTTCCTATCGCCTTGCGGCATACCGCGTGACGGATATTTCTCTCAGCCGGCGTCCAGCGCCGCCAAGCATACTCAAATCCGCAGAAAGCCGAGCAGCAGCTCCCGCCAATGGTCCCACAGACGCTCCCAATAGCCGGCTACCGGCCGCTCCTCCACCGAAGCGGCCGCGGTAATCGGCAGGCAGCAGAGCTCCCGATCCCCTGCAAAATAGCGGACGTAGCCGACCTCCTGCCCCGGCGTAACCGGGGCGATCAAAAAGCGGGGCAGCTCAATGGCCGTGCGCAGACGCTCCTTCTCCCCGGCCAGGAGGGTTTTCGCCGGCGGCGCAGGCGTCTGCAGTGCCACGCTGTCCGCCTGCCCGCCCGCTATGGCGAGCGCCGGCAGCTCCGGAGCGGTCAAGGCCAGCGATTCCGCCTGTGTAAAGCCGTAATTGTACAGCGCGATGTGATCGTTCCAATAATCCCCGCCGTTGAGCGTGACCGCAATCAAGGTCACGCCGTCCTTGCGGGCGGCAGAAACCAGGCAGCGCCCGGATTTCTTGGTAAAGCCCGTCTTCATCCCGATGGCATACGGATAGAGATGAAGCAGCTTATTGTGGTTGGATACCGTGACCTCCCGCGGCGGGTTCCCGAAGCGGATAACCGCCGTCTTGGTGGCGCAGACCGCCGCCAGCGTCTCGTTTTCCAGCACCTCGGCGGCTAAGAGGGCCATATCATAAGCGGAGGAGGAATGCTCCCCCTCGTCCAGGCCGGAGGGGGTGACGAAGGTGGTGTCCTCCATCCCGATCTCGGCCGCGCGGGCGTTCATAAGCTCCGCAAAAGCAGGGATGCCGCCGGCCACGGTATACGCGATGACATTGGCGGCGTCGTTGCCCGACTCAAGCAATAGGCCCATGACCAGGTCCTCCATGGTAATCCGGTCGCCGGCCCGCAGCCCGAGGGCGGACCCTTCTACCTGCACCGCCTCCGCCGTTACGGTGATTTCCGTTTCCGGTGGGCAGCTTTCCACGGCAAGCAGCGCCGTCATCAGCTTGGTGGTGCTGGCCATCGGCCGGGGGGAATGGGCGTCCTTTTCATAAAGCACCTGCCCGGATTCGGGCTCATACAGCACGGCGGAAAGGGACGACAGCCCGCCGACCCCTTCCGCCCGGGCAGGCAAAACAAGGGAAAGCCCGCACAGCAGCGCTGCGGCTGTCCCTGCCAGCCGGAGCCGAAGATTGCCTTTCCGCCCTGCCTTGCCTGCCGCCGGTTTCATGCCGGCCCGCCTGAATCCACGGAACGCATTTTCCAACACGAACCCCTCCCGCTTTCACGGCGGGGCTCTCCCGTCCCGCCTTCCTAAAAGAGGGTATGCGGGAAAAGGAGGGAACATTCCCTGCGGCTGGCAGCCGGACAAGACAAGCGGGGTTTGGCCGCGAGGCCGCCGTAAGGGCTCGCCAAGGGCAGGCGGCGCCTTCTTGCATGCGGCTTTCCCCGCCTTTTTCGGAGAAAGGCTCCCACAGGAAAAGGCATCCGGCTTTGATGCCGGACGCCTCCCAGCGGTTCAGCGTCCACGACACGGCGACCCGTATTTTTAAAGGATACCGCTTGGCAATCCCCGCCGCCGTGCAGGCGTCTGCAAAAAGAAACGGCCGCCGGACTGCAGGTTCAAAGCCTTTTATATTACTCCTTGCCGCCGGACGCTTCGGTTTCCGTCACAGTCACCGAGGATTCCCCGTTTTCCGCGCCGGCCTTTACCTCCACCGTTTCCGTGGTTTCCTTCTTCTTGCTAAACAGGCTAGTCAGTTTGTCAAACATCTCCGGCACGAGGTTCACCATTTTATCGCTGGTTTCCGGCTTGGAAACCAGCGGCAGCGCCTGGACGCCGTTTTGGTTGATGACGATCAGCGCAATCGGGGTGATATTGATCCCCGCGCCGCTGCCGCCGCCGAAAAGCTCCGCCTGCGTTTTGGAAGGGATATTCGACCCGCCGGAAGCAAAGCCGTAGGAGATTTTGGACACCGGGATCAGAGTGGTCCCCTCCCCGGCCGGGATCGGGTCGCCGATCACGGTGTTGGCGTCGACCATTTCTTTGATTTTGTCCATTGATACGCCCATCAAGCCTTGCAGATTGTTTTCCGCCATCGTTTTCAACCTCTTTCTGTCTGTTTTTCGGAACTGCCGACGGGAATTTCCGCATCGGACTGCTGCTTTATCTGTCGACGGAGAGTATTCCCAAAATACGCCGCGGCCAAACAAAGAAGCGCCCACACCGCCCGCAGGGGCAGGACATGGATCTGCACCTCGCCGTTTACCTCCCCCTTACCCTTTAGGAAGTCGGGGGCCAGCGCGATATCCCGGCGGCGGATTTTCATCGTGCCTTCCAGCACCGCCAGCGCCGGGTACAGCACCGCGCAGGCCTTGCCGTAGTTTACCGCCGTGTCGGCCGGCTCCTCCGCGGCGACGACCAGCCGCAGAGCGAGCCGGTCCACCGTCACCGCCGCCAGGATCCGCTTAGCCGCTTTGGCCGCCAGGCCGGCAAGGTCGGCGATCAACCGGATGGCGCCGGCCGGCCCTTCCTCCCGCAGAAGAAGCTCCCACTGGGAGGGTTCCCTGCCCGCCTTCGCCTTGGAAGAGGGCTTCGCCTTCTTTTTACCGGAAGCCGCCGCATCCTGCTTTTTCCGCTTTGGAGGGCGCGGATACAGCGTCACGCCAAGGAAGAGGAAGCGCGCCCTCAGCCGGAGCGCGCCGTCGTAGCGGGCGTACAGATGCACTGGGACAAGGAGCAGCAAAAGCAGCAATCCCAAGAGCGCCAGCAGAACATACAAGACGATCAAAGCAACCCCTCATTTCCCGCCGCCGGCATCTTCAATGACCTCATCCAGCGTGGTCTCCTGCATCCCGTCCTCCTCCTTCTGGGGCAGGGGCGGAAGCTCATTAAGGGAGGAGAGCCCGAAGCAGCGCAGAAAATCCGGCGTCGTCCCATAAAGCAGCGGGCGGCCCGGGAGCTCAAGGCGGCCCTTTTCCTCTACCAGCTTTTTGGCCGTCAGGCCCTGCACCACGGCGCCGCAGTCCACCCCGCGGACCTGCTCGATAAAAGCGCGGGTCACCGGCTGATTGTAGGCGATGATCGCCAGCGTCTCCATCGCCGCCTGGGAAAGCGGCGTGTTCCGCCGGATATCAAGCGCCTTTCGGATATATTCGGCATAGCTGCCCTTCGTACACATCTGGTACTCGTCCCCCAGCCGGACGATCAGGAGGCCGCCGGGACGGGTGTTGACCTCCTGCATCAGGTCGTCGGCCAGACGCACGGCAGTTTCCTCGTCCAGTTCCAGCACCTCCGCCAGCCGCGAGGCCGCGATTGGCTCCCCGCTGGCAAACAGGATCGCCTCAATGGCCGCCTGGTATTGCTTGATCTCCATCGCTTGCTATCCGCCCTTCCTCTCTATACCCCGAAGGCCCTATGAAACGCCCTGCCGTCATTCCGCCCATACCGGGTCGCCGTCCGGCAGAAAGTCGCCTTCCACCGGCAAACCGTCCGCCGCATCCGTCCCGGTCATTGTCACCAGCTGCCTTTGACCCTCGTCGTCAACACGGATCCGCTTTGATTTAATCAGTTCCAGCAACGCCAGGAAGGTCGCCACCAGCTCCGACTTGCTGCCGGCCTGTTCAAACAGGGACTCGTAGGATACCGCCCGGCTTTTGTATAAGCGGCGAAGGACGTAGACAATTTTGGAAGAAACCGATACAATCTTGCGGGAAACAATCCCACTGAAGGCCTGCACAGGCGGCGGGAGCCGCCTCCTGCCCCGCCCGGCCGCCGCCAGATACGCATCCAGCAGCGTTTCCTTGGGGTGAACGCGCCGATAGGTGGTATCGGGGGAAATCTCGGCCGGCTCCCGGACGAAAAGATCCCCCCCCACATTGCGGGCGGCCAAACGGCGGGCCGCTTCCTGGCAAAGCTGGTACTCTATCAATTCCCCGCTTAGTTCGCGGCGAAGCTCCTCCGCTTCCTCATGCTTGGGAAGGAGCATAGAGGACTTGATCTGCACCAGGCGGGCCGCCATCTCCAGGAATTCGGTCGCCACATCCAGGTCGGCGTTTTTCCACTCGTTGATGGTCGCCATGTACTGGTCAAGCAGCTGCGCGATCGGGATGTCGTATATATTCAGCTTGTGCTTCTGCACCAGATGCAGAAGCAGGTCCAGCGGCCCCTCAAAGCTCGGCAGCCGGTAAGATATTGTCTCCATGCGGACTCCCCCTGCGGCGGCTCGGAATCCCCCGCGTTTTAGAGCATCAATGAAACATCAAAATGGTCACAAAGAAATTGAAAATCCAGGTGGAAATGCGGCTGATCGGCCAGGAAAGTACGCCGGAGAAGGCCAGCGCCATCACCACGAGGGTGATGTACATCTGGTACCGGTCCACAAAATAAGACCATTTCGGCGGGAGCACGTTGGCCACGATCCGGAAGCCGTCCAGCGGCGGGATGGGCAGCAGGTTGAACACAGCGAGGCTGACGTTGATTAAGGCAAACTGACGGAAAAAGATATAAGCGATATTCAGCGCCAGGCCCGCCGGCAGAAACAGATAAAAAAGCCGCAGGATCAGCAGGGACAAAAACGTCATCAGCAGATTGGAAGCCGGACCCGCCAGCGCCGTAAGCGCCATGCCGGTTTTATAATTGCGGAAATTGCGCGGGTTGACCGGCACCGGCTTGGCATAGCCGAAGCCGAACAGGAAAATCATCAGGGTGCCCATCAGATCCAGGTGGGCGAACGGGTTCATCGTCAGGCGGCCGCTCCAGCGGGCGGTGTGGTCCCCCATCCTGTCCGCCACATAGCCGTGCGCCAGCTCATGCACCGGGAGGGCGAGAAGGATGACCATCGCATACGATAAAAAGGTAAAAAGGAGCGTTTCCAGAGAGAAACTCCCCCGGGAATACAACAAATCCAGCAGCATAACGGTTCCCTCCGGCTTTCTTCGGAATCTCGGACAGTCTTTGCCAGCGTTCGGCGTGCCCGCCGTCGCCGAGGCTTGTTCCGCTATATGGGCAGTATGGACGGGCGCCGCGCCGCTTATGCCGGGACCTCCCGGCAAGCCTGGGCGGCACAGCCGGCCTCGGCCGGCACGCTGGCAAATATTATACTGGAAAAACGCGGAGAATACAAGCCGTCCGCGCCCCGGCGGGCGAGAATTTACGCTTTGTTTTCAATTTCTGCCGTTGTGGAAGGACGTCCAAATTCCGAAAAGGCGCCCCGGCCATCCGCTGGGATGGCCGGGGCGCTTTTCCTTGATCAGGCAGCATCCTATGGTTTTTTGATAATGGCGGCCAGAAGGCCCAAGATCGCGAAAATAAGCGTCAGGAATACAAAGAGCAGCGCGACAAAGTTCAATTCCGACGGATAATACGGCGGATCCGGCACGCATTGCAGCACGCAAAAAACCATCGCCAAGAGGGCCGAAACCGCCGCGCCGCCCCACAGCGGCCGCGGGGACGCTTCTTTTCGCCGCAGGCAGACCACGAAGGCGCCGACGGCCAGCGCAAAAAAGAGGACGATCAGGAACAGGCCGGCCACGGCCAGGATGTTTTCCGGCGTAAAGTTAGAAGCCGTGCCCAGTTCGTCTGCAGAATGGTTATCAATAATGACCGACGGGTCATACCCGTACCCCTGATCCATGGGGATTCCTCCTTCCAAGATAAAATACCCTTTTTAGAATTTCGTTTCTCCAAATGAACAAAAAATGAACAAACCAAAGCAGCCGATACCGCCAGACCTAAATTCCTTTTCCGTGCAATTTTCTCGTTGCATTCACCTTGGCAATTACATACTAACTCTATTTTTTAAAATATTCAATATATATTTTTAACTACTATTAAAATAAATTATATTTAATATTTATATTCTCGATAATTTATGCTTTTTCTTGATACTCACTTGATACTAATAAATTTGGAGAATATCCCCGCGCCGTGCCTCAGCGTTCGTTTCAGAAAAAAAGCTTGATTTCCGCGCGCAGATCTGCTAATATATTATCCGTTGACTTGAAGGGCGAGATTTTCCGGCAACGGCTTTCTCATTCCCTTGACAGTGTTTTTTCTGGAAAAGGAGGTGCAGACCAGATGGCTAAATGTGATATCTGCGGAAAGAGCGTTACGTTCGGTATCCAGGTTTCCCACTCCCACAGACGTTCCAACCGCACCTGGAAGCCCAACATCCGCCGCGTCAAGGCGATGGTAGACGGTACCCCCAAGCGTGTTTACGCCTGCACCCGCTGCCTGCGTTCGGGTAAGGTTACCCGCGCGATCTAAGGCACAGCGCAAATAACGCGATAGAAAAAGGCCGCCCGCTGGGCGGTCCTTTTTTCATGCCGTTCGCTGTTTCGCCGGAATAGGCCCGGGCCGGATGGGAAGGCTAGGCTGCGTGGGCTTTCAGCCCGGCACAGCCCTTACGATAGAGTTAGGGATTGCCAAGCTTTCGCCCGCGCGGTATAATGACAGATATATTGGTAAAGAGGTGACCGCTCCGTGAACATCTGGCATGATATCCGCCCCGCCTACATCCAGCCGGAAAACTTTACCGCTGTCATTGAAATTCCAAAGGGCGGCAAAAACAAATACGAGATGGACAAGGAAACCGGGCTGCTCCGCCTGGACCGGGTCCTGTACACCGCGACCCACTACCCGGCCAATTACGGCTTCATCCCCCGTACCTATGCCGACGACGGCGACCCGCTGGATGTCCTGGTCATGTGCCAGGAAGCTATTGTCCCCATGACGCTGGTGCAGTGCTATCCGATCGGGGTCATCAAAATGGTCGACGACGAAAGCACCGACGAAAAGATCATTGCCGTCCCCTTCCGCGACCCTTCCCTCTCGGGCTATCAGGATATCGCGGAGCTGCCGGCGCATACGTTTGACGAAATCCAGCACTTTTTCACGGTATACAAATCGCTTGAGGGCAAACAGACCGTCGTCAAGGAGGCGCTCGGCCGGGACGACGCGGTGCAGGTGATCCGGCATTGCATGGAGGAATACGACCGGCATTACTGCGGAAAGCGGCCGTAGGTTCTCCCCTATCGCCGAACAATCCGCGGGCTTGCCGCAGCCAAATACTATAAAGGAGGAAATCCCGATGGTCTTTTCATCTAGGGAAGCGTTCCTTTCCCGCAGCACGCAGGAGCTCGCCGCTTTATACGACCAATTTACCGCGCTGAAGGATATCCCGTTTTCCTCCCTGAATCCGGCGGAAACGGCGCTGGTGGTCGTGGATATGGTCAACGGCTTCGCAAAGCAGGGGGCCCTGTCCAGCCCCCGCGTCGGGGAAATGGCCGCGCCGATTGCCCAGCTGGCTCTCGCCTGCCGGCAGGGCGGCATTCCGGTGGTCGCGTTTGCGGATACCCACACCCCGGACAGCCTGGAGCTGGAGAGCTATCCACCGCACTGCCTCAGGGGCACGGAGGAAGCGCGGCTCGTCCCGGAGCTTGAGGCTGCCGCCGCCGCGGACGCGCCCGGGAGCTTCACCCGCATTGACAAAAATTCCACCAACGGCTTTGTGGAACCGATGTTTGAGGCATGGCGGCGGGAAAACCTGTCCATCTCTACCTACGTGGTGGTCGGGGACTGCACCGACATCTGCATCCTCCAGTTTGCCCTGACAGCCAAGGCCTTTGCCAATACGCGCAACCGCCCCCTGCGGGTGCTGGTCCCCGCCGCGCTGGTGGATACCTTTGACGGTCCCGGCCATTCCGCCGAGCTGGCCAATCTTGCAGCGTTATACTCCCTGCGGGCGAACGGCGCGGAGCTCTGCCGCGGCATCTCCCTTTAGCCAGATCCTGCCGGCCAAAACCACCGCCAATATCCATATGGAAAGGATCGATAACGATGAATATGACAGCCACCCCGGACGCTTTCCCCTTTGGCCAGGAAAATTTGACCCTTCTGACCGATTTTTACGAACTGACCATGGCCAACGGCTTTTTCCAAAACGGCCGGAGGGACCAGATCGTTAATTGAGTACCTGGAGCACCTGTCTTTTTCCAAAGAGGATATTGATTACCTGCGCTCCAAGAAACTATTCAGCGAGGAATTTTTGGAATACCTGAGCACCTTCCGCTTTGCCTGCGACGTCTGGGCGGTGCCAGAGGGCACCCCTATTTTCCCGCACGAGCCGATCGTAACCGTCCGCGGACCGGTCGTACAGGCACAGTTCATTGAAACCATGGTGCTGCTGGCCATTAACCATCAGTCCCTGATTGCCACCAAAGCCAACCGGATTGCGCGTGCCGCCCAAGGGCGGAGCGTTATGGAATTCGGTTCCCGCCGCGCCCAGGGCTATGACGGTGCAGTCTACGGCGCGCGCGCTGCCTATATCGGCGGATGCATTGGCACCGCTTGCACCATTGCCGACCGGGAGTTCGGCATCCCAGCCCTGGGGACGATGGCGCACAGCTGGGTGCAGCTTTTTGACAGCGAGCTGGAGGCGTTCCGGGTGTATGCCCGGGAATACCCGCAGTCCTGCACCCTGCTGGTGGATACCTACAGCACCCTCAAATCGGGGATTCCCAACGCGATTCGAGCGTTCAATGAAGAGCTGCTCCCCCGCGGCTTCCGTCCCCAGGGGATACGCATTGACTCCGGCGACATTACGTATTTGAGCAAAAAAGCCCGCAAGATGCTGGACGAGGCCGGCTTCCCCGACTGCAAGATCACGGCCTCCAATTCGCTGGACGAGTACATTATCCGGGATATGATCCAGCAAGGGGCCTGCGTAGACAGCTTTGGCGTAGGCGAGCGCCTGATTACCGCCGCCAGCGACCCTGTATTCGGCGGCGTATATAAGCTCGCGGCGGTGGAGGAGGATGGAAAAATCGTCCCCCGCATCAAGGTCAGCGAAAACGTCAGCAAGATTACCAATCCCTGCTTTAAAAAGCTATGGCGGCTGTACGACCGGGACAGCGGAAAGGCCCTCGCCGACGTGATGACGCTGCGGGAGGAGACAATCGACGACACCAAGCCATATGTAATTTTTGACCCCGAGCATATTTGGAAAAAGAAGACTTTGGAAAATTTCCGGGCGGCAGAGCTGCAAGTCCCCCTGTTCCTGAACGGAAAAAAAGTGTACGATTCCCCCGATATCAAAACCATCCGGCAATACTGCGAGGATCAGATCGGCACCATGTGGGATGAAGTCCTCCGTTTTGAGAACCCACACCGCTATTACGTTGACCTGTCCCAGCCCCTATGGGATGAAAAACAGCGCCTGCTCTGCGAATACGGAAATTAAAATCCTACGAAAAAGGAACGTCCCGGCTGCAGTTCGGGGCGTTCCTTTTTACCGCGTTCGGCTGTGGCGGATGAACCCCCTGTTTTTAGCACTGCAGCAAGAATTTATGCCAAAGGTCTTGACAAACCAGGAAGAAGTCGGTATACTTGCTTTGTAATCAATACAAAAGTTTATTTGTTACATTTTTGGAGGCAGTTATGGCTAATCAAAATCTGGCGGCGGTGCTGTCTGCGCATGGCGTCCGGCCTACCCAGCAGCGCATTGCTGTTTTTGATTATCTGCTGACCCACCACACGCACCCCTCAGCGGACACCATTTACCATGCGCTTTGCAGGGAATACCCGGTTTTTTCCCGTACCACTATTTACAATTCGCTCAACACCTTGGCGCAGGCCAACCTGATCCGCGTAGTGAATATTTCGCCTGACGAGCAACGGTTTGATGGCGACACCAGTGATCATGGGCATTTCCGCTGCGTCTCCTGCGGGGAAATCTATGATTTTTCCGTTGATCCCGCCGTTTTCCGCTCCCTTTGCCCGGATGGGTTCCAGGGAGAACAGGGGGATCTATTCTTTACCGGCTACTGTCCCGGCTGTCAATCCGCCGCCGGCTGATCCCCGTTTATTCCTGCTTGTCGGTTATTTCCATTTCCATATTACATTTTTAATTAGGAGGAACAAAAATGAAAAAGTATGTCTGCTTGATCTGTGGCTATGTTTACGAAGGCGACGCGGCTCCGGCGGTATGTCCCGTCTGCGGTGCGACCGCCGACCAGTTTAAGGAGATGGGCGAGGCGGCGCCGGCCGCTGCCGCCGCTCCGGAAAAAGCCTCCGACGGCCGTGTGTGGGCCGACGAGCATCGCGTAGGCATTGCGAAGGGCCTGGATGCCGAAGTGGTCGACATGCTGCGCTCCAATTTCACGGGCGAATGCAGCGAGGTTGGCATGTACCTGGCGATGAGCCGCCAGGCCGACCGCGAGGGCTATCCGGAAGTGGCGGAGGCCTACAAGCGCATCGCGTTTGAGGAAGCGGAGCATGCCGCGAAGTTCGCCGAGCTGCTGGGCGAAGTCGTTGCGGCCGACACCAAGGCCAATCTGGCCGCCCGCGTGGATGCCGAATACGGGGCGACCGAGGGCAAGCTGGTCCTGGCGAAGAAGGCCAAGGAGCTTGGTTACGATGCCATCCATGACACCGTGCATGAGATGTGCAAGGACGAAGCCCGCCACGGCAAGGCGTTCCTGGGCCTGCTGAACCGCTATTTCGGCTGATATCATGACGAAGGTCGTTATTGAGCCGGGCGCCTGCGCGCTGAAAGCGGTAGTGACAGCGGAATCAGACGACCAGCAGCAGGTAAAGCTGCACGTTTCCAGCGGATGTAAAGCCGTACAGGAAATGATGAAGGATTTAGGCGACGCTTTTGACGCCTACGAGCTCTGTCTGGTAAAGCCGGGGATGGGTCCGCTTTACGAATATGCATCCGAACATTTCCCCGCTCATGCATGCTGTCCTGTTATTGCAGGTATCACCAAATGCGTAGAGGCAGAATGCTCATTGGCGTTGAAGCGGGATGTCAGCATACGCTTTGTCAATGACGAAGGCTGACCGCGGATACAGCCATTTCCATACCGCACTTGAGGGACACTCGCCATTGAGGCGGGTGTCCCTTATGCATGCCGTGATTTTACCCGCTTGGCCGTTTTGGCTGCGTTTGTATAGCCGCCGATTCCCCCGCAGCAAGCAATCCAGACGCTACCGACCAGCCTAGCCGTTCCTCTGCATACTCTCCGCCCTTTTGTCATAAACTGATAAAAGGAATCGGTATTCTTTTACCGTAAGAAAAATATTTACTATCAAATTTCGGCTGGATACTTTTTGCAGATGCTCTGTAAATAGCAACCAATCTGTGAATTCCCTGAAGAATCCGTTTACTTTTTGGGCAGAGTGTGGTATCTTATACCCATGCGGCCATTGTCCATTGCCAGGAAATAACTCCCATACGTCGCATGGAAAGGATGGAACGCCTTGATGAAGAAAATCATTGCCTGTATAGCATCCGCTGTCATGCTTGCCGCCTGCTTTGCGGCATCTGTGAGCGCGGAACAGGATGGAGCGCAGAACCCAGGGAATGTCCGGGCGGAGGAAACTTCCGACACCACCACCATGGAGGACGAATCCTCCGACCCAGGATCAACGGCGGAAGAAACTACGGAGCCGACGGAGGCGCCGGTGCCGCGGTTTACCTTCCAAAACAGCAGCGGGGAAAGCCTGACGGTGGAATGGAACGCGGAGGATTTTCCCGGCGTAAGCGTCACTGTGAATATCGGCGGGACAGACTGCGGCACCTATAGCGGCAGCCCGTTTCGTGTCTCTCTCAGCGGTTTGACCCCAGGCACCTATACGATGACCTACCGGCTCAGCAATGGGGAGACGGTTTCGGAAAGCCAGCCGGTCTATGTCGGCGGAAGCCTGAATATCTCAATGACCGTAAGGCTCAGCAACAACCGCGTAACCGCCCAGCTGCGGGACTCCCATAACCGGCCGGTGGCGGGATGCCCCGTCAACCTGCTGTTTGACACGGCAAGACAGGAAACGGGAACTTCCGATGCGAGCGGGAACGTTACATTCAATACCGCTTTGCCGTCAGATCCTTCTGTCCAAATTATGTGTACCGCCGACAACTTTACGAGCAATTTTATCCATTATACTGGCTGCACCGCCTCCCTTGAGGGATATATCGTCACCACTACGACAACCACAACGACTACGCAGGCGACGACGTCCACTACGACCACCACCCCCTCCTCTTCGTCGGAAAGCAGCGAATCCGAAAGCAGCTCTACGGCCTCGACCACCACGGTTACCACCTATGAAATGATCCAGGGGGCCGGTACAACCGCCGTGGTTGGCGATCAAATCGCTGTCAACGTCAGCTTTGATACGCAGGTCGCCGCGTCCTTTGGCTGTTCCACCGCGGATTTTGCCGCCCGTGCCCGCCTGCTGCTGAGCGAAAGCGCGTATACCTCCCTTGTGGGGCAAAGCGGCTCGGTCCTGATGATGCAGGCGGAAACCTCCTCAGCAGAGGTGACCGACGCGATGATTTCGCAGGCGATCAACGGCGAATCGGCCTACAGCCGCTTTGACGCCGGAAAGACGCTGCGGGTGCCAGTTGAGCTTTCCCTACATTTGATCAATTCGGCGCAGGGGATTGATACGGTAGTCCCTATGCCGGGCGAGGAGGTCACCGTCCAGATCCCAGTCCCCAGTGCGATGAACGACGAGGATAAATACCAGCTTGCCGTCGCTTTTCTGGACGAAAGCGGCATCAGCCGTATTGTGGACGCCACGGTTGAGGACGGCGTCCTGTCCTTTCAGACCACCAGCTTTTCCGCAATTGCCGTGCTGGGATTTGAAACGGACGGCACGGCGGCATCGCGGGGCGGATTCCCCACAATTTCGATTATACTGATCATTGTCGGCGTTCTGATGCTGGCCGGCGCGGGCGTATTGCTCTATTTCTTCTTCCTGCGCAAGCCTGCCCCGGAGGATCCTGAGCAGCCCGATGGCGACCACTCCGACGGTGAAGGCGTCCCGGAGGATTCCGGAGAGGACGACGTCCGCCGCTATCCGTCCGACGGCCCGGAGGGCGGCGCAGAAACCGCCGAGGAAGAGGAGGCCTGGGAACAGGCGGAGGAAAGCGCCGAAGGCGAATTTCCGGATACGCCGGAAAACGGCGTATCCTTGGGCTCCTTAATTAACCACCCTGTTTCGGGAGAGATTCCCACTACCAGGAAAAAGAACCCCTCGGATTACGACCTAGACCTATAAAGTGCGGCACAATATCTTCATGCAGCCGGGAGGGCCAGCAGGGCTTGATGCCTTTGCCGGCCCTCCCGGCTTTCCTTCTTCAAAGTGCTTCAAGGGAGATCCCCGCTGGCGCCCGCAATAACGCTGGGGAGCCTCGGCTCTTTCCCTGCCTCTCCCGCGGGAAGTCTCCCCT
>CAJFQI010000073.1 GCA_904419005.1 Candidatus Avimonas faecium
TATGGCGGACGGCAAGCGCCCTCCTGCACGGGGTTCCTCGTGCGGGAGGGCGCTTGCTTTGCCAGGGCGCGGGGGCAGGGAGGCCGCAGGGAAATGCGGATACCCTGCCCGGCGCCTTTTTGCTTTTCCGGCTTGGTGGCGTTTTCGCCGCGGGCGTCCGCCTGGCTCCGTTAAAGGGCCCCGTAAAGGGGGATTTCCCGGAACGCCTTGTCCGACGCATAATAGGCGCGCGCTTCAAAGGGCGAAAGCCGGATGCGGCCGGCCGGGGCCAGCCCGGGGAAGGAAGGGGCCAGCGTCTGCTCGCGGCCGGTGGGGTTAAAGACCCGGAGCACATAGCCGCCGCCCTGCCGGAAGAAGGCGGTCAGGACAACCGCGTCGTTGTCCCAGACCACGGGCGTTTCGTCTATCCGGCCTCCTTGGCCGGAGGGGAAGAAGGAGAGCGCGTACGGCGGCTCGTTTTCCACCTGGGCGCGCCGGTCGGCCGCGTCCGTGAGAGGCCCGCGGCGGCCTCCCTCCAAGGAAAAGTGGAACTGCCGTTTCCCGATGTCGATCCGGGAAAGATAGCGGTCCTCCGGCACGATCGGCCGGTTCTCAATCGGATGCGCGCTGTAGGCGGCGGAGCGCAGCAGGGTCAGCCGCAGCTCTCCCCCGCAGAAGCTGCCGGCGTAGCTGCCGGTGTTGGAGACCAGCAGGGCACAGTCGTCGTTTTCAAGCGACACCCACTGCTGAAAGACAAACTCGTTGCCGTCGTCCCGCATATCGTCCCGTCCGAACATCACCTGCCCCCGGCAGGCGGCCTCCGGGAGGGCGGAAAGCAGGGATAGCTTGACCATCCTGCCGGGCTCCATCCACAGCAGCTCCACATCGATTTCTATCTTTGCCGTATGCTTGTTGTGAATATAGTGGACAATGGCGGCCGAACGCCGGTAGGTAAAGATTGCTTCCACCACCGTGCGCACCGCGCCGTCCTCAATGACCCGCACCGGCGGGAGGGGATGGGACAGGCCGGCGATCTCGCCGGCCTCCTGGCCGGTCGCAAGGCGGAAGGCGCCGGCGACGTCCGGGAAGCCGGAGACGGTCATCCCCCACGGGTCGACGTTGTCCTCAACCACCAGCAGCCGGCCGGAGCCGTCCTTAAGCAGGCAGGCGCCGCCCGTTTCATAGCGGGCGATCAGGCCCGTGCCGGCGTCGATTTCCAGGACGGTATCCCCGCTTTCCAGCCGGAACGCCTCCGGCTGGACGAGGACCGGACGCGCGGGGAGGATGACGGGGCGGCATACCGCCTGGGTCATGGCAAAGGGCGGAAGCTCCGCCTCAAAGACGATCCGCTTGCGCCAATCAAGCGGGATGGAGCTGTCCTCCTTTTCCAGCTGGGAGGGGACCTTTTCGCCCCCGATCCAGACCTCAAAATCGGTGAAATCCGTTCCCCAATTCTGGTTTTGCAGCTGGAACTCGCAGGAGACCGCCTGCTTGACCGGGTAGGGATGGGGATTGAATACCAGCACGGGGATATCCCCTTCCGGGGATTGGGGCTGCGCCGCGGCCAGCGCCATAAAGGCCCGCAGGCGTTCCTTCTGGAGCAGGGCGATCCCCCCGTCCAGGGAGCGCATAGCGGCCTCTTCCGCCCGGCGGATGGTGGTGCCGGGCAGGATGTCGTGGAATTCGTTGAACAGCATCGCCCGCTGCGCTTCCTCTACGGCCGCGGTATCGGGGGAAAAGCCGGCGCGCAGGGCCGCGGCCGCCGCGGTTTTTTCCGTGGAGAAGAGCAGGCTCTCCAGCTGCCGGTGCTTTTGCTTGATGCGGACCTGCGAGGTATAGCAGCCCACCATGCTGGGATTCAGGTCGTGGGCGAATTCGGGCAGGGCGGCGGCGTCCACACCGGAAAAATACGCCTCCGGCGTGCTGTGGATCAGCTGGATCCCCCGGGCGGCCAATTCCTCCTTCAGGGTATCCAGATCCGCCAGGTCGCGGCGGGACGGGCCGCCGCCGTGATCCCCGATCCCCCAGAGGACCAGTATCCGGTCCTTTAGGCAGGGCAGGCCGCCGGGCTGCGGGGAGGCCGCCTTGGCGATATTGCCGCGGACCTTCTCTGCCGCCGTGCCGATCAGGCTGTTGTATCCCTCGTCGGCGATATGGGCCATGACGGAAGACCCGTCGTAGCCGACCCAGCGGAAATCCGCGGCGGGCATCCCGCAGGCGCTGGGGTTGGGGCGGGTGAACAGGTAGGAATCGTATCCGGATTTCGCCAGGATCTGTACCAGCCCCCGGCTGTGCCCGAAGGAATCAAAGTTGATGCAGGTGGTCGGCGCCTTTCCGAATTTCTCCATAAAATAGCGCCGCCCGGTCGCAATTTGGCGGAGGACGGCCTCCCCCGACGGCATGTTGCAGTCCGGCTGGAGGTACCAGCCGCCCATAATATGCCAGCGTCCCTGCGCTACCAGACGCTGGATGCGCTCAAACAGCGCCGGGTCGTACTGCTCCACCCACTCATACAAAAGGGATTCGTTATGGTTGAATACAAAGCCGTCGAATTCCTCGCAGAAATCCGCCGCTACCCGGAAGGTCGACAGCGTCTCAGCCAGACCTTCCTCCCATTCCCACAGCCATACCGGGTCAATATGCGCGTTGCAGATCAGATGGACTTCCTTCATGGGCCTTTCGTTCCTTTCGCGTATGGATTTTCATGGTCACCCCGGGCGCGGGCTCCTTTTTTTGCTCTGGGGAGAGGCTACCGGTTTCCCTCCGCCGGTTGCACGGGGATCCATTCCCATTCGTCCAAGCCGAAATCAATGAACGAGTAGGAATCCGTGTAGCGGGGATTCCTGCCGTCCTGCCAGTCCTTGCCCAGATCAAAATGGTCCGGGAAGACCATCATCGGCTCGGGGTCGTCCTTTACATGGGAGGGGCCGAAAAGGTTGCGGTTGCTGCAGCACAGGGTGATGCACACCTCATTGATCCCCGGGCGGAGGGCACGGCGCACGTCGAGCTCGTCTTCCAGCAGGAGCGGGGGGAATTCCACCCCGTTTACGCTTACCTGCGCGGTGGCATACCGCCCGTACAGCCGCAGGGAGCGGTTCGGGTCTTGCAGCTCTGCCGTGAAACGGAGGGTCATGCGGCCGGCGAAGAAGGGAAAGCCCTGCCGGTTGATGCGGGTGCTCTCCAGCTCCCTGGGAAGGGCGGTCAGGACGAAGGGGCCGTCGGAAAGGGCGATCCCCGGCTTTGCGTTAACGTAGCCGCTAAGCGAGCGCACCCCAAAGCTCCCGCGCAGATAGGCGGCATCGATTTCGGTGTCGTAGGTCAGGCAGTTGATCAGGCTTTCGGTTACGTCAGCCCGGTCAAAAAGGATGTCATAAACCTGATCCGGCTGGTGATACCCGATCCGGCAGGTCAGCTCGTTTTCCCCCTGCCGCACATACTCCCGGATGTCCGCGCGAAGGAACTGCTTTTCCAGGGTGCCTTGGCCGTCGGCGGTGATCTCCCTGCCGTTGACCCATACCGTCCGGACGTTCATCGGCTCGATTTCCGCCGCGAGCGTTTCCGGCAGTTCCTCCACCGTGAACGAATACTTCAGGAACACATCGCCGTTGCGCCGCTTCCGGAGAAGGGCGTCGGCCGCCGCCGGGATGGGGAGGGGCGCGGAATACCGGACGCCGTCGGAGGATATCCGCACATAATCCAGCTTAAGGGTATTCTCGGCGCAGGCGGTCAAAAGGGCCCGCGGCGGCTTTTCGCGCAGGCCGTGCCGCTCGCGCTGCTCCGGAGCGGGAGCGGGCGCCGGCTCTGCGGGGCCGAGCAGGACGATATGGGATTGGCCCGGCTTGAAATGCAGCGTCAGACAGATCCCGTCTTCCTCCTTCTCATAGGCGAGGGGGCGGCATTCGCCGGTGAGGGGGAAGAACAGCGCCGCGCCTTCGGCGCGCAGCCGGTACCGCAGCGTATGGGCGGTATCCTCGGAGAGGTTGACGGCAAATAGGAAGTCGCCGTTCTCGGAGCGCCGGAGGGTGGAGCGCACGGCGGTGGCGGGATCGTCCACCTGGATTTCCTCCTGCGCCAGCTCCGCCCAAGTGAGGTTCGGGACAAGCCAGCCGGTGTCTGCCGGCCGGCCGTCGATCAGTGCGGGACGCTGCCCGTCCAGGTAGAGCCGCCCGCCGTTTTGGACGTATGCCTTGAGAAGCGCGGCGGTGGTGCCGTCTATGCAGGGCATGTCGGGGATCAGCAGGAAATCGTAGCGGCAGCGGCCCACGGCGAGGGCGCTCCCCTCCACCCGGCCGTATTTTGCCAGCAGGGTTTCATCAAGGTAGTGGTGCCCGATGTGCGCCGCTCCCAAGCGTTCCGCCAGGCCGGCAAACGCCTGCTCCAGCGTCGCGACCGATTCCGCGTCCCGATGGCGGTCGTAGGTGAGGTAGGCGGCGTGCATGGGGTGGAGCACGGCGGCATGGACGACCTCCTGGCTTTGGGACAGCATGCAGCCCAGGGCGGTGAAATGGTCGTTGAATTGCCGCAGCTCGGAGAACCAGGGGCTGTGCTCGGAAAAGAAGCCGGGATGGTCTTTTTTGCGGTTCCCGCGGATAGAGTACGCAAAGAGGTGGGTACACATCCGGTTGACCCCGTGTACATACTGCCATTCCCCGATGCGCTTGAGTTCCCGCGGCGTGGCGTCCCAGCCGGTGCAGGCGAAGGATTCGGTCAGCACCTGGGGACGGCCGAGCTGCTGGGCGACGGAGGAAACCTGCCGCGGCAGGATCTCGGTGCTGATCTCCCGCCCGAGCCAGTCCACCCCGGGGATGTGTTCGTATTCGTAGAAGGGCATGACGCCGGCGCAGCACCACATCTGGGTGGAGAGCTGCTGCTCCTCCACCGCATGGCCAGTGATCTTGCAGCCGTGCGCCTCGCACCAGTCGTAAATCTGGTGGATAAAGGAGTCGGCAAACAGGCGGTTCATCAGCTTCCAGTAGCGCAGCCGCATTTCCGGCGCCTGCCGGCAGTCGACAAACAGCGCGCCGAGCACGTCCAGCAGATCTTCCCCGTATTCCTCCCGGTAGGCATCCAATATCACGGGGGTGTACGCGGTGTCCCAGCGGAAATACTGCGGTTCGTCGGTAAAGAAGCCGCAGAGCGTCTGGGAAAAATCGGCCGAAAAGCGCGCAAAGTACCGCTCATGGGTTTCCTGGATAAAGCGCTGCACCACGCGGGGGTTTAGGATGTCGACCACCGAGCCGTTGGTGTGGTCGTAAACGCACCAGTATTCACCCGGGCCGGGTTCGTCCGCCGGCACACGGCGGAGGACGTCCCCCTGCCGGGAGTATACGGCCAGGGCCGCCGGGTCAAACCGGTCGGTTTTCCGGCAGGTCAGGTAATGCACCCAGTTTTCCGGATCCTCCAGCAGCTTCATCCCCGCAAAGCCGCTGGGCCAGCCGTTTTCGTCGTAGCACCAGGCTTCCATGCCCTGCGCCGCCGCCTCTTTCCGGCAGACGTCGACGGCGTGAAACCAGTCGTCGCTCATATATTCAAGGGTAAGGCCGCTGCGCGCATGCATAAAGAAGCCGCCCATCCCGGCCTGCTTCATCTGCCGGATCTGACGCACCAGCTCCTCATCCTGAAGCCGGTCGTTCCAGCTCCAGAAGGGCAGGCAGCGGTAGGCGGTCAGGTCCTGGCGGAGTATGTTTGCCCAGTTGTTCTTCATCGCGTTCACCCGTTATCCTTGTTGATTGGCTGCTTGCTGCCCGGCTTTTGCCTGCCCGCGCTCCGGATCCAGAAAGTCCCGGCGGTAATCCACGCCGAAGGCCTCGGCGAGCTCCCGCAGCTGGTCGTCCCGGATGGTGTTGAGCCGCGGGCGGCCGCAGGTGAGCATATAGATCTGCGCCGCCTTTTCCACGGTTTCAATCAGGCCGAAGGTTTCATCCATCGTCCGGCCGGCGCCGTAAATGCCGTGCATCCCCCAGATCACCAGGCGGTATTCCTTCATCTTTTCCGCCGTCGCCTGCCCGATGGCGTTCGTCCCGCAGAGCATCCAGGGCAGCACGCCGACGCCGTCCGGGAAGACCACGATGCATTCGGTGCACATCTCCCAGAGGGTGTGGGTGAATTTCCGCTCGTCCAGCTCGTGGACGTAGTTCATCGCCAGGGTATGGGTGGGATGGCTGTGCATGACCACGCGGTTCTCCGGGTCAACCGACAGGCGGGCCATATGGCTCATCAGGTGGGCGGGCAGCTCGCTGGTGAACCTTCCGCCGTCGGCATAGCCCCAGAGGAGCTCCGCCGTGGTCCCGTCCTGCGCGATACGGATGACGCCGAGGTTGGTTTCCGGGTCCTTCTGCACATTCTTGAAGTATTTCCCCGTGCCGGTGACGATGAAGAGGCGGCCGGCCAGCGGCGCGGCGTCAAAGCCGGTGGGGATGGTGCGCAGCACCCGGCCGAGGTCGAGGTATTCCGCCGCCTCGTCTTTGTCCAGCATATAGCTGATGTTCCCGCCGTTGCGCTCGTCCCAGCCGAGCCGGTACATGTTCGCCGTGGTTTCGCCCATTTCCCGCACAAAGGGCGCTGTCAGGATGTCTTTCATTTCCGCGCCTCCCCTATCTGCTTTTCATATTTCCGGATTTCCGGCAGGTAGTCCGCCGGCATCTGCTGCCGGACGAGGTACTCCGCCCATACGTCGCCGAAGGGCAGGGATTTCAGTTCTTCCTGGAGCACCATCAGGGACGTAAAATCGCCGCTGTCCTGCATCGCCTTCATCGTTTCATTCGGCTGGAGGAGGGCGAAAAGCAGCGCTTTCTGGACGCTCCGCCCGCCGGTGACCCAGGCGCTGAGGCGGTTGATAGACGCGTCAAAATAGTCGGTTGCGAGGAACACCCGGTCCAGCGCCCCGCAGCGCACGACTTCCCGCGCGATTTCCCGGGTCTCGTCGTCAAACAGCACCACATGGTCGGAATCCCAGCGCACAGGGCGGGTGATGTGCAGAGCCAGCCGGTCGAAGAACAGCAGCAGGGAGGAGATTTTGTCCGACACGGCCTCGGTCGGATGGTAATGGCCGTTGTCCATCAGAGGGACGATCCCCCGGCTCGCCGCATATGCCAGGCCGAATTCTGCGCTGCCTACGGTGTAGGATTCCAGCCCGATGCCGAATACCTTGGATTCCAGGCAGACGAATACTTTTTCTTTATTATAAGGGATGGACAGGATCTCGTCCAGAGACTGCCGGAACCGGGCGCGCGGCCCGATCCGGTCGCCGGGGATGTCCTTGTACCCGTCGGGGATCCAGATGTTCATCACGCAGGGGGCGCCGGTCTGCTCCGCAAAATACCCGGCAATTTCCAGGCAGCGCCTGCCGTGTTCCACCCAGAAGCGGCGCACCTCCTCGTTGGGGGAGGAAAGCGTCAGGTTGTCCTTGGCCATCGGATGGGAAAAGAAGGTGGGGTTGAAATCCAGCCCCCATCCCCGCTCCTTGGCAAAGTCCACCCACCGGGCGAAATGCTCCGGCCCGATCTGGTCGCGGTCGGCAAACGCCCCCTCTTCAAAAATAGCGTAGCTTGCATGGAGGTTCAGCTTTTTCCTGCCGGGGATCAGGCCGAACGCCTTGTCAATGTCCGCCATCAGCTCTTCCGGGTTCCGCGCGCGGCCCGGATAATCGCCGGTTGTCTGGATGCCGCCGGAGAGGGCCCCTTTTTGGTCAAAGCCGACGACGTCGTCCCCCTGCCAGCAGTGCAGGGAGACCGGGATGCCCTGCAGGGTTTCCAGCGCCGCGTCGGTGTCGACGCCGTACCGGGCGTACCATTCTTTTGCACTTTCGTAACGGTTCATGCGGTTACCTCCTTCATATCAAACGACGATTGCGCCAATGCCCGCGCCTGCTGCAGGCTGAGCCCTTGATCGGCCATCAGCTGGGCCAGGATATTGCCTGTGGCGGTGGCCTCCTGCAGGCCGGTAAAGACGGGGAGGCCGGTATACTGTGCCGTCAGGCGGTTGAGATAGGCGTCCTTGCTCCCGCCGCCTACGATGACGACGCGGTTCATCCTTTCTCCTGTGATCTCCTCAATCTCCCGCACCGCATCCGCGTAGGCGGAGGCCAGGGAATGGTAGGCGCTGTTGAGAATGTCGCCCAGCCCGGCCTCCGGCTGCCCCAGCAGGGCTTTGACCGCCTCCAGCATGTTGTCCGGCGCGGTCAGGGACGGGTGGTTGACGTCGAACCGCTCCGCACAGCCGCTCTGCATGGCCAGCCGCATCATATCGTCGTAGCTGTACACGCTGCCGAGGCAGCGGCGGATGTTCTGGAACAGCCAGGTGCCCATGATGTTTTTCAGCACCCGGAAGCGGCGCCCCACCCCTCCCTCGTTGGTGAAATTGTGCCGCCGGCTCTCTTCCGAGATCGCCGGCTCCCTCCGCTCCGTCCCCACCAGGCTCCAGGTGCCGGAGGAGATGTAGGCGGTGCGGCCGTCCAGGGGGCAGGCCGCCACCGCGCTGGCGGTGTCATGCGTCGCACATAGGACGACCCGGGCGCTGAAGCCGGCGTATTCCCGCATGCCGCGCGTAAATTCCCCTGCCGTTTCCCCCGGCTGGCTCAGGGGCAGGAACAGGGAGGCCGGGATGCCGAACCGTTCCAGCACGGCAGGATCCCAGTCGCCGGTTTCCGCATTGACCAGGGAGGTGGTGGTGGCGTTGGTGTATTCGTTTTTCATCTGCCCCGTCAGGCGGTAGGCCAGGTAGTCGGGGATCATCAGGAAGTGCGCCGCCCCTTCCAGACGGCCGGCCATCCGGTCGCAGAGCAGCTGGTAAACGGTGTTGAAATCCTGCCGCTGGATGCCGGTGCGGCCGTACAGCGCCGGGAAGGGCAGGCACTCCTCTGCCTGCTGCCGCACGGCGAGGGTGCGGCTGTTGCGGTAGGCATAGGCGGGCGGGATCTCCCGCCCCTCTTTGTCCAGCAGGACGTAATCCACCCCCCAGGTGTCGATGGCGAGGGTCCGCGGCGCTTTGCCCAGCTCCCCGCAGCGGCGGATGCCCTTGCAGACCTCCTTTGTCAGCGCTTCCATGTCCCAGACAAGCCCCTGTTCCGTCTGGATGACGCCGTTGGGGAAGCGGTAGACCTCCTCTAGGCGCAGGCGCCCTTCCTCCACCCAGCCGAGGATGTGCCGGCCGCCCGAGGCGCCGATGTCAATAGCAAGATAATCGTACAATTAAAGCCCCCCTTTTTTTGCAAGGATAAGGCCATTGTATCACCCCGCCGGCAGAGAAAAAAGGACGCTTTTTTCTCAAAAAAGCGTCCTTTTTTGCAGCCCTGCGCTATGCAGCCTGGAAGCCGTTCGCTCAGGGGAAAACAGCGGGCTCCTTCGGCTCGGACAGCCGGTACTGCCGCGGCGTGCAGCGGTATTTTTCCCGGAACAGGCGGTGAAAATAGCTTATGTTGTCGTAGCCGACCTGGAGCGCGATGTCGCTGACCGTCATATCCGTGGTCCGCAGCAGGAAGCCGGCCTGGGAAAGGCGCTTTTCCTGTACCAGGTCGGTGTAATTCCTGCCGGTTTTCCGTTTGATTTCCCGTGAAAAAGAGCTGAAGTCCTGGTGCAGCAGCCCGCAAAGCTCCCGCAGGCTGCCCTCGCGGTAATGCTCCTCAATATAACGCAGCGCCTGCATGACCGCTTCCTCTTTGGAATCGCGGCAGACCAAGCGGTCCGTGTAATTGAGAAGCTGGAGGAAAAGCAGCCCCATCGTCAGCTGGTTGATCTTGCGTTTGTTCGGCTCATCGTGGATCAGCGTCCAGATCAGGTTTTCCACCAGATTTTGGACGGGAGGCACATCCGCCACCTCAAAGTGCAGGTATTCCGCCGAGCCGCCGTTTTTTAAGCAGCCCACAAGGAAC
>CAJFQI010000074.1 GCA_904419005.1 Candidatus Avimonas faecium
CCCCCTTTGACGCCTCCGGCCGGCGGCACACCTCCTTTGCCGCGCTCGAGGTCATCCCCGAAATCGACGACGATATTGAGGTCGAAATCCGGCCGGAGGACCTGAAGATTGATACCTACCGTTCCGGCGGCGCGGGCGGCCAGCACGTCAACAAAACCGAATCCGCCATCCGGATCACCCACATCCCCACCGGCATCGTGGTTGCCTGCCAGAACGAGCGCAGCCAGTTCCAGAACCGCGACGTGGCAATGAAGATGCTGAAATCCAAGCTGGTGGAGATCAAAGAGCGGGAGCATTACGATAAAATTGAAGACATCAAGGGCGGCCAGGCCCAGATCGCCTGGGGCAGCCAGATCCGCTCCTATGTGTTTATGCCCTACACCCTGGTCAAGGACCACCGTACCGGCTACGAAACCGGGAACATCGCCGCCGTGATGGACGGCGACCTGGACGGCTTTATCAACGCCTACCTGAAGGCCTTCGCCAACGGGACGCTGGGCAACAAGGACAAAGAGTAATTCCCCCTCTATCAGCCGCCCGGTTAAGCAGCCGCTTAGCCGGGCGGCTGTTTGCTTGCCCAACCGGCTCAGAATGCCCAGGCCCCGGCGCAGGACGGAGGCGCAGCGGGAACCCCCGCCGGCAGAAAAAATCCCCGGAGGATCTCTCCGGGGATTTTTGATCGTTTATTCTGTGGGCCTACAGATAAGGCGTGGGGCTGACCGGGCTGCCATTGATGCGGATCTCAAAATGCAGATGCGCGCCATACGAATTCCCGGAATTTCCCGCCCGGGCAATCAGCTGCCCCTGGCTGACCTTCTGGCCGACGCTGACATTGATGCTGCTGCAGTGGGCGTACATGGTGCGGTATCCACCGCCATGGTCAATCACTACATACAGGCCGTAGCCGCCGCCCCAGCCGCTGGCATTGACCTCCACCACGGTGCCGCCGTCCGCGGCCAAGACTTCCTTGCCGTAGACGCCGTTGCCGGAAATATCAATGCCCGCGTGGAAGGAGCCGGACCGATAGCCGTAGGGGGACGAAATCATCTTGCAGCTCGGCAGCGGCCAGATAAAGCGGCCGGTCGAAATGCCGTCGCCCTGCGCGCTGACGCTCGGGTTGACCTTCTTGGAGCCGACCACGATCACCTTTTCCACCGGCTCCTTGGTCACCTCGGAGGAAAGGATAGTGCGGGACTGCTCCAGCCCGTCCAGGTAGGTGACCTCCGCAGTCACCAGGCGTTCGCCCTCCTGCCCTTCGGTCCGCACGCTCTGATAGCCGATATACTGGCTGCTGTCCTCCACCTTTTTGGTGGTGTAGTCAATGGCTTCGGTATACTGGACGGTGCGGATCACCTGGACCCGCAGGTAGGGCTGCGCCTTCTGGATGAGCACCTCCACGTCCGGGAAAATGTTGTCGTCAAACCCGGGGTTGAGAGCGCGGAGCTCGTCAAGGGTCATATTGGTCTTGGCCGCGATCGACAGCGGCGCATCCCCGGCGGCGATGGTGTAATACTTGTCAACCATCGTCTCATGGGTCAGATACGTCTCCATTTCCTCGGCCGTCATGATGGTGGAAACCGGGTAAAGCCCTTCGACCATCTCCACATCCTGGACGAATTCCACCCGCTCCTCGGCGCCGTCCTGGCTGCGGTAGGAGTCGAGGATGCCGTCCAATACGGCGCCCAGCTCGCTGCGGGACTGCACCGAACCCTCAAACTGGCCGTCAATATATAAGCCGCATACCTCCGCAATGGAATCGCTGGACGAGCGCAGGATGCTGTCGCAAAGCTCCTTTTCATCCATGATGTCGGTTTTCGACACCATGGCGAGGGTCATCTTGGGGGTGCGCTCCACCTCAAAGGAATTGTCGGTGTTGATCACCCGGTCCGTCGCCATGCTGGCGGCGCTGTCGAACACGCCCTCATCCGAAATGTAGCCGAGCGTCTCGCCGTTGTATTCGAGCGCCAGGGCAAAGGTCTGATGGGTCCAGAAGTTTACGGTAAAGACCAGCGCGCACACCGCAGCGGCAGGGGCCGCGAGGTTTAAGATGCTCTTGAGCGCGTGGTGATGGCGGCGTACCGCCAGGAACGGCAGCAGCAGGACCTGCCCCACCGCGTGCAGGGGATGGCGCCGAAACGCCTGCTTGATGCGGCGGCCGGCAAGGGGAAACCCTTTGCCAAAGCGGACAAGCTCCGCCCCAATGGCGCGCAGGTGGCGCAGCGCCAGGAAATCCAGGGCCTTATACAACAAACGTCCGACCGGGGCCAGCAGGCGGGCCGCACGCTTTCCGATGAAGCGGAAAATGCGGGCGGTCTGGATCCCCGTCCAGTACGATACGGTATAGCCGATATGGTAGGCTGTTTTCAAGCGCGGCCAGACACTGGTTTTTGCTATTTCGCAAGCCCGGCGGCCAAACCGCGCGATCCGCTGTGCGATCTCACTCCCATTGAAAGGCAAACGGCTCACATCCTTCCCTACAAAGTCCCGGCAGAGCCTGTCCTTCCCGGATCGCCGGCGTCTGCCTCACAACAGCCGGCAGCTGTGCCGGCCGATTTACCCTTCGGAAAATAGTTACAATCTTGTAACAACCTGTACTCTATTATACTCAAAAGTTACAAGATTGCAACCCTTTCCGGGGAAGTTCAGAACTTTATGTCAAAATCTTTTCCTCAATTCGGGATTTACATAGTAAATTATAACGAAATTACGCCGGATACACCAGCCTAAGCGGCGTCCAATTTTCCAAAACGTGGAGCATCGCCGCCGCGTATTCCCTGGCCTTCGGCAGGTCGTGCTCGCGGTAATTCCCGCACTCCACGGCGGAGGCGCCGGGGACCTCCCCGTCAAATCCGGCAATAAAGGCCAGCGCCTCCTTGGTCAGGGCAATCACCGTTTCGGGCGGCAGGCAGCGGGTGAGGAAGTAAAAGCCCGTGCGGCAGCCCATCGGCCCAAAATAGACCACCCGGCCGCTGTACTCGCCGCTGCGGACATAGGTGGCAAACAGGTGCTCTATCGTATGCATCGCGGCGGTTTCGAGATACGGCGGCGTATTCGGGCGGACAAAGCGCAGGTCATAGGTGGTCACGTCCCCATCCACCCGGGAGGTATACATCCCCGGCATCAGGCGGGTATGGTCAATTTGAAAGCTGGCGATTTTCTGAAGCTTGTCCGGCATAGGGCCCGGCCCCCTTTTTATAATGTAAAATAAGCGAGGATTGACGGGCGGCGCGTTTCCGGCGGACGGCGCCGGGCGGGGACGTCAGTCCTTGATCTCGTAGACCCCCGGCAGGTCGCTGGAAAAGCCGCGGTCCTGGGTGATTTCCTGCATGGAACGGCCGTTGTCCAGAGCGCCGAGGAACTCGACAATCATATCCGCCGCCTCGTTGGCCGCCAGGTCGTAAAGGTCAAAAAAGCTGTCCGTGCTGGTATAATCCTCGTCAAAGGGGTTCTTCCATTCCGCGTGCCTCTCGTTGGCATAGTCCCAGTCGCCCGTGTTCAAGGGGCGGAGCAGGGAGGTCGCAAAATGCCCGCCGCGGGTCAGCTTTTCGACCGGACGCAGGAGGAGCTTCTGCCGCAGCAGCGAGCGGTCGGTCATGAAAAGCAGGGCCTGCCGCATATCGCCGGGCGCATGGGCCAGATGCTCCGCCGGCGCATTCATCCCGAACAGGCGGGAAAGCACCGGCTGGTACAGGCGGCCGACCGAAAGGTACAGGCCGTCGCGGTCCTTCGGCAGCACCGTCTGCAGCTTGAAATCGCTCATCAGGCGGCCGGATTCCCGCCGGAGGGTCAGGGTATCCAGCGCGCTCTCTATCCGGAAGTGGTACTGGTGCGCGTTTTTGCCGTAGCCGGGGTCCTCCTGCTCCAGCTGCCCCTGCGCCCAAAGGATGTAGGGGTGGGCGGCGCGGTCAAGCGCATAATGGCAGAAAAAGCCCTCCACATAGCCCAGCATCCGCTCCGGCTGCCGCCGCTCCGCCCGCAGGACGCGGCGGAACTCCTCAAACAGGCGGGCCGGGCTGATCCGGTGCAGCTTCTGCCCGGCGGCAACATAGCTCTGCCCCGGCTCCCACGGAAGGACGCGGTGGAAAAAGAAGATATCCGGCCCCTGGGCGCCAATCAGCGCCGCCTCGCGGTCGGCCACCTCCACCCCCGCCTTTTTCAGCTTGGAAAACACGCGGAGCGCAAATTCATAATGGGTTACCAGCGCGGGCATACCCACTCCCCCTTTTATGGCAAGCAGATGCCGGCGGGCCGCGCCCGTCCCAGCACAATTTGTGCTTATTATAGCACCGCCGGGATCAAAAAGGATGTCAAAAATGCAAACATTAAGAAAATATACCGATTTCCTAAGATTTCCATCCCCGGCGGACGCCGAAAGGGCGGCGCGCTGCAGGCTCCGGCCGGCGCATCGCCAAGCGGCCGGGGGAGCGCCGGCGGACGGCCCGCGAGGGCGCCCGTCCATACCGGAGCCATCCGGGCCTATCCACCCTGGCATCCTTGCGGCGCGCCCCAGCCGCCCCAGCGTTCCAGCTGCGCGTCCCAGCCCCGCTCCCGCAGGATGGAGGCCATATCCTCCGGCAGCGGCGCGGTCAGCGCAACCTCCCGCCCGCTTTCGGGGTGGGGAAACCGCATAGCGGCGCAGTGCAGGGCGTGCCGGGACAGGGTGTCCCCGTCCGTGCCATACATGGTATCGCCGGCCAGGGGATGGCCCAGCCAGGCCATATGCACCCGGATCTGATGGGTGCGCCCGGTTTCAATCCGCACCCGCAGCAGGGAGAGCCCGTCGTCCGCCGCCAGGGACTCCCAGCGGGTCAGGCAGTATTTCCCCCTGTCCTCCCCCTCCCGGGCCAAAGCCTCCTCGGGGACCACCTCCCGGGTGATGCCGAAGCCCGGCTTGCGGCGGATCGGCCGTTCAATCACCCCCGCCCCTTCAAGCCGGCCGAGGACGAGGGCGCGGTACTCCTTTTCCACCTTGCCGCCCCCGGGGACGCCGCTGCCCAGCCAGTGGGCGGCGTGGCGGTTTTTGGCGGCCAGGAGCAGGCCGCTGGTGTTGCGGTCCAGCCGGTTGAGCGGCCGGAAGGCCAGCGGCGTCCCCTCCCGCAGGTAATGCGCGACCACCGCCCCCGCGAGGGTAGGCCCCTCCTTGCCCGCGGAGGGATGCACCGCCAGATAGGGCGGCTTGTCCACCGCCAGCACCGCCCCGTCCTCATATACCACGGAAAGGGGCAGGTCGTCGGGTTCCACTCGGATGGCGTCCGGCGGCATTTTCAGGCGGATGGTCTGGCCTTCCCGCAGGACATCCACCGCCCGGACCGGCACGCCGTCCGCCGTGATGCCGCCCTCCACCTCCTTGAGGCGGGCCAGCAGCCGGGAGGACACCCCGCAGCCCCGGCGCAGGAAGTTTTTCACCAGGTTCCCGTCGTATTCCGCCGGGACGCGGTAGCAAAGGACCGGCATTCGCGCTCCTCCTTAACAAAGAAAACCGGGGGAATCCCCCCGGTTTTCCCAGCAAAATCTTCCCTGTAAAGCGGGCGTTTAGATGCGCACCACCCAGCCGAATGGGTCGGGCAGACGGCAGTTCTGGATGCCGGTCAGGGTATCGTACAGCTTCTGGGCCGTTTCGCCGATCTTTCCGCCGTTGATGACGATGTGCTGGTCGTCGACCTTCAGCTCGCCGATGGGGGAGATAACCGCCGCAGTGCCGGTGCCGAAGGCCTCCTCCAGCGTGCCGTTCTGGGCGGCGTCCACCACCTCCTGGAGGGCCAGGCGGCGCTCGGTGACGTTGCAGCCCCAGGATTTCAGCAGCTCAATGCAGGACATCCGGGTGATGCCGCCCAGGATGCTGCCCTGCAAAGCCGGGGTGATGATCTCGCCGTTGATCTTAAAGAAGACGTTCATCGTCCCCACTTCTTCAATGTACTTGCGCTCCACGCCGTCCAGCCAGAGCACCTGGGTGTACCCCTGCTCCGCGGCCACGTCCTGCGCCTTAAGGCTCGCGGCGTAGTTGCCGCCGGTCTTGGCAAAGCCCATGCCGCCCTTGACGGCGCGGACATACTGCCGCTCCACATAAATCTTGACCGGGTCCAGCCCCTCGGGATAATAGGGGCCGACCGGGGAGAGGATGATGACAAAGAGCAGATGGTTGGCCGGGTGCACCCCGACGTGCGCGTCCACCGCGATGATGAACGGGCGGATATACAGGGAGTTGCCCTCCCCCTCCGGGATCCAGTCCTGGTCGAGCCGCACCAGCTCCTTGACTGCTTCCACGGCAAAGGCTTCGTCAACGGGGGGGATGCAGAGCCGGTCGTTCGACACGTTGAGGCGGGCCATGTTCTTCTCGGGGCGGAAAAGGACGACGCCGCCGTCCGGCGCGCGGTAGGCCTTCAGGCCCTCAAACACCTCCTGCCCATAGTGCAGGCACATCGCCGCCGGGTCCAGCTCAAGGGGGCCGTAGGGGACGATGCGGGGATCATGCCAGCCCTGGCCCGCGTCGTAATTCATCAGGAACATGTGGTCGGTGTAATAGTTGCCGAAGCCGAGCTTGCTGCTGTCGGTCGGCTTCTGCTTGGGATGGGTAGTGCGCTGCACCGGGATCGTTTGCATATATGACCAGTCCTTTCGGAATTAACCTTGCCGTTTTGCAGGGGCCTTGCCGGGCGGATTCTTCCCTAAGGGCGGCGGGCCCCGCATTCTTGTTTCAAATTATAGCCCTGTTCAATGCAAAATGCAAGAAGCGGCGGATATTTTTTCATTTTTCCCATTCTCCTTTCCCATTCCCCGCCCCGCCTATTTCCATCCGAACGGGACAGGAGTCCTCCCGGCCCCTGGCGTCCCGGCGGCTTTTCGGGCCGCGGGCCTTGTATTTTCCGCAGAGTCTGGTAAAATAATAAGAAATATATGGCGGGCCGCCCGGAGGGACGGGCCGCCGGCGCCGCCGCTGTTTCAGCCGCGGCGGCAAGGGAGGAAACGCGAAATGTGCCAGCACGCCAATTCCGGGAAGGAAAAATTCTACATCACCACCGCCATCGCCTACACCTCGCGCAAGCCGCATATCGGCAACGTGTACGATCCGGTGCTCGCCGATATGATCGCGCGGTACAAGCGGATGATGGGGTACGACGTGTTCTACCTGACCGGCTCGGACGAGCACGGGCAGAAAATTGAGGAATACGCCAAGGCCCAGGGGATGGACCCCAAAGCGTATGTGGACAACGTTTCCGCCCAGATCAAGGCGGTCTGGGACTGCATGAACGTCAGCTACGACCGCTTCATCCGCACCACCGACCCCGATCATGAGCGGGCGGTGCAGAAAATCTTCAAAAAGCTGTACGACCAGGGGGACATCTACAAGGGCACCTACGAGGGCAAATACTGCGTCCCCTGCGAGTCCTTCTTCACCGCCTCCCAGCTCAAGGACGGCAAGTGCCCCGACTGCGGGCGGGAGGTCGTCGACGCGAAGGAGGAGGCGTACTTCCTGCGCCTGAGCAAATACCAGGACCGGCTGATGGAATACTACAACGACCATCCCGACTTCTTCCTGCCCGACTCCCGCCGGGCGGAGATGGTCAACAACTTCTTGAAGCCGGGGCTGTCCGACCTGTGCGTGTCCCGCACCTCCTTTACCTGGGGCATCCCGGTGGAGTTCGACCCCAAGCACGTCGTCTACGTCTGGCTGGACGCGCTGTCCAACTACATCACCGGCGTGGGCTACAGCCCGGACGGCAGCGGGGAGAAATACGCCCGCTACTGGCCGGCCGACCTGCACGTCATCGGCAAGGACATCGTCCGCTTCCACACCATCTACTGGCCCATCATCCTGATGGCGCTGGGCGAGCCGCTGCCCAAGCAGGTGCTCGGCCACCCCTGGCTGCTGGTGGGCGAGGACAAGATGAGCAAGTCCAAGGGCAACGTGCTGTATGCGGACGACCTGGCCCGCCGCTTCGGCGTTGACGCGGTGCGGTACTACCTGCTGAGCGAAATCCCCTTCGCACAGGACGGCTCCATCACCTATGAAAGCCTGATTACCAAATACAACGCCGACCTGGCCAACACCCTGGGCAACCTGGTCAACCGCAGCATCGCGATGACCAACAAATACTTCGGCGGCGCGCTCACCCGCCCTGCGGCAGCCACAGAGGAGGCCGACCGCGCCCTGCGCGCCGCCGCGGCGCAGACCGTGGCCGATTACTTCCGGCTGATGGACGGGTACCGCAACGCGGACGCGGCGGACGCCGTGATGTCCCTGGCCCGCCGGTGCAACAAGTACATCGACGAAACCGCGCCCTGGACGCTGGCCAAGGACGAAGCCTGCCTCCCCCGCCTGAACGACGTGCTGTACAACCTGATCGAGTGCATCCGCATCCTCGGCATCCTGCTCACCCCCTTTATGCCTGAAACCGGGGAAAAGATCCTCTCCCAGATCGCGGTGAGCGGCGAGCTGACCGGAATCGCTTCGGTCAAGGACGGCTTTGGCGCGGCGGAAAGCTTCCATGTCGGCACGCCCACGCCCCTCTTTGCCCGGATTGACGCGGAGAAGATGCTGGCCGAGATCGCGGCGGAAAACGGCGCGAAGGCCGCGGAGGCCGCCCAGCCGGAGGCGGCGGGCGGCAAGCCGGAAAACGTCGCCTTCCTGCCCGAGATTACCATCGACGACTTTGCCAAGATCGACCTGCGGGTAGCGGAAATCACCGGCTGCGAGCCGGTCAAGCGGGCCAAGAAGCTGCTCAAGCTCACGCTGGACGACGGCTCCGGCACGCCCCGCACCGTCTGCTCCGGCATTGCTAAGTGGTATGCGCCCGACGACCTCAAGGGCCGCCGGGTGGTGCTGGTATCCAACCTCAAGCCGGCGGTGCTCTGCGGGGTAGAAAGCCAGGGGATGATCCTGGCCGCGGACGACGGCGAGGACGTCAAGGTCCTCTTTGTGGACGGCGTCGCGCCGGGCAGCCGCGTCCGCTGAGGGGAAGGCAGGTTACGGACTAAGGAAGGCCGCGGCAGACCCGGGAGCGGGCTGCCGCGGCTTCTCGTTCAGCCATGCCCGGGAATACGGCCTCCCGGGGCGGCCGGAGCAGAAAAGGAGGAACTCTATGGAAGGCTTGGGATGGCGCGGTATTTTTGACACCCACGCCCATTACGACGACGAACGCTTTGACGAGGACCGGGACGAGCTTCTTGCCTCCCTGCCCGGCCAGGGGGTCTGCGCCGTGGTCAACGCGGCCAGCGACCTCCCCTCCGCCCGCGCCGGGATCGCCCTGGCGGAGCGCTACCCGTATATCTGGGCCGCGGCGGGCATTCATCCCCACGAGGCGGAAAAGGCGCCGGCGGACGCCATGGAGCAGCTGCGCGCCCTTTTATCCCATCCCCGTGTCGTGGCGCTTGGGGAAATCGGGCTCGATTACCACTATGACTTCTCCCCCCGCGATGTGCAGCAGGCGCTGTTTGAGCGGCAGCTCGCCTTGGCGAAGGAGCTGGACGCGCCGGTTGTCATCCACGACCGCGAGGCCCACGAGGACACCCTCCGCCTATTGAAAAAATACCGGCCCCGGGGCGTTGTCCACTGCTTTTCCGGCAGCGGCGAAATGGCGGCGGAAATCCTAAAGCTCGGGATGTATATCGGCCTGGGCGGCGCCGTGACCTTCAAAAACGCCCGCAGGCCGGTGGAGGTCGCCGCGATGGTCCCGGCGGACCGGCTGGTGCTTGAAACCGACGCGCCCTATATGACGCCGGTCCCCTTCCGTGGCCAGCGCTGCCACTCCGGGCATATCCGCTATACCGCCGGGGCCATCGCCGCCGTGCGCGGGGTGACGCCTCAGGCGCTGATTGACCAAGCGCGCGCCAACG
>CAJFQI010000075.1 GCA_904419005.1 Candidatus Avimonas faecium
TGGAAAAAGCCTTCCGCCTTTTCGGCGGAATTGGCAAAGGAACGCGTTAAGTATAGTTGAAAAATAAGGAAAAATCAAGTTCCCGTACAAACTTTGTTCATATTTTTTGAAAAAAGCCGAAGCCTGCCGCCGCAGGCAGGACCGTGCCGAAGGCAGCGAAAAGAGCCGCCGAATTTCGGCGGCTCTTTTCGCTGCGTCAGGCCGTCCAGGGGAACGGCGGCCCGACCGGCCATATGTATTACAAACCGCTGGGGAGAGCGGCTGTAACCCCACCAGGCAACCGTCCTGCGCAAAATGAGAAGGGGCGGAGCCAAAAGGGAAAAGAGGAGAAGGGCGAGGCGCACAGCGGGCGGACGGCCTGTAAAGGGCGCCGGGTACTCTGACGCCGGATGCCCTTGGGCCGGTCTCCCTGCCGGGCGGCCGCCGGATCAGGCGCAGCGGCCCGCGGTACGGCGGCTGTTCCCGCCCGAAATGACGGCGTCGGTCGGGATGGGCCGCGCGACCGGGAGGGAGACCACCGGGGCGGCGTGTCCCTGCGCCGCCTGCCGGCGGCGCTGCCGGGCGCGGCGGCGGGCGGCCGCCGCATCTTGGTGCATGGCGCCGGCGCAGCAAAGCAGGATCGTCAAACGCAAAACCGTCAACACAACGGTCAGCGCCGGGGCGAGGGAGGGGGTCAGCGCACCGGCGGCAAGCCCCTCGATCACGGCGCAGAGCAGGGGCAGCAGCGCCATCCGCCGGGTGCGGGCCAGCACCGCCTTGTTGAACATATACAGGAACATCCCGGTCATTGCCGCAAGGCTGCAAAGGCTGAGGATCATGGCAGGTCATCCTTTCCGGGCCGCAAAGAGCGGCATATCAAGATTGAACGTGCGTTCGGAACAAGTGTTCGGATTCGGTGTACCCTTATTATACACAACCCGGGTAAAAAAGCAAGGGGTTTTCCGAAAAAAATCGAACCGATGTTCGATTTTTTTCGGAAAGGGGAAAGTGCGGGCACGTCCAGGGGGGTGCGCCGGGCGGAAAGCGAAGCGGTACGCCGCCGCCCTCCGGCGTTTGCCGAAGGCCATCCCGGCCGTCCCCGGCGCTTTTCCCGGCTTCGGGAAGTTCGCCCGAGGCGGATCACGGCAGCGTGCCGGGAGGGCGCAGGCCCGCGGCCCTCGGTGAGCAGGCGCGTTGCGCAAGGCCGCAGGATTATGGTATACTGGGGTATCTTACCGAATAACAGGAGGCAGCCTCACGATGAATATTCCCGCTGTGCTGGCACAGGAATTCCACCTGCGCCCCACCCAGGTGGAAAACACCCTCAAGCTGATTGACGACGGCAACACCATCCCCTTTATCGCCCGTTACCGCAAGGAGATGACCGGCTCGCTTGACGACCAGGTGCTGCGCGAGCTCTCCGAACGGCTGGCCTATCTGCGCAACCTGGACGGGCAGCGGGAGAAGGTGCGGGCCGCGATTGAGGAGCAGGGCAAGCTGACGGAGGAGCTTGCCGCCGCGCTGGATGCGGTCGCCACCCTGACCGAGCTGGAGGACCTCTACCGCCCCTACCGGCCCAAGCGGAAGACCCGTGCCTCCGTCGCCCGGGAGAAAGGGCTCCAGCCCCTGGCCGACGCGATTTACACCCAGGACAGGCGCTCCCCCGCGCCGCTTGAGCTGGCGGCGGCGTATGTTTCCGAGGAGCGGGGCGTGGCAACGGCGGAGGATGCCCTCCAGGGTGCGCAGGACATCCTGGCCGAGCAGATTTCGGACGACGCAGGGGTCCGCCGCCGGCTCCGGGTGGTCTGCATGGCAAACGGCGAGCTGACCGCCGCCGGCACGCAGGAGGATCTCGGCGTCTACGAGATGTACCGGGAGTTCCGGGAGCCGCTGCGGAAAATCGCGGGACACCGGGTGCTCGCCATCAACCGCGGGGAGCGGGAGGGACTGCTCAAGGCGGGGGTTGCCTTTGACCGGGAAAAGGGGGCGGCGATCACCGCCTCGGCCCACGTCAAGGAGGGCTCCCCCTGCACTGAGACCGTCCGCGCCGCCGCAGAGGACGCCTACGACCGGCTGATCTTCCCGTCGATTGAGCGGGAGCTGCGCAATGAGCTGACCGAACGGGCAGACGAGGCCGCGATCAAGGTGTTCTCCCTCAATCTGCGCCACCTGCTCATGCAGCCGCCGGTCAAGGGCAAGGTCGCCCTGGGCCTTGATCCCGGCTACCGCACCGGCTGCAAGGTGGCGGTGGTGGACGGCACCGGCAAGGTGCTTGATACCGGGGTGATTTACCCCGCCCCGCCCCACAATAAGGCGGCGGAGGCCAAGGCAGCGCTGACCCGGATGATCCGGCAATACGGGGTGCAGGTCATCGCCATCGGCAACGGCACCGCCTCCCACGAGACGGAGGTGTTCGCCGCCGGGCTGATCAAGGAGCTGGACTGCGGCCTTTCCTATATGGTGGTCAGCGAGGCAGGCGCGTCGGTGTATTCCGCCTCCAAGCTGGCGGCGGAGGAATTCCCGGAATACGACGTCTCCCTGCGTTCGGCGGTGTCGATTGCCCGCCGGCTCCAGGACCCGCTGGCCGAGCTGGTGAAAATCGACCCCAAGGCGATCGGCGTGGGGCAGTACCAGCACGACATGCCCCAGAACCGGCTGTCCGAGGCCCTCGACGGGGTGGTTGAGGGCTGCGTCAACGCGGTGGGGGTGGACCTGAACACCGCCTCCGCCCCCCTGCTGGCCCGGGTGGCCGGGATCAACGGCACGGTGGCCAAAAACATCGTCGCCTACCGGGAGGAAAACGGCGCGTTCCCCTCCCGCGCCGCGATCAAAAAGGTGCCGAAGCTCGGCCCCAAGGCGTTTGAGCAGTGCGCGGGCTTCCTAAGGGTGCCGGAAAGCAAAAATGTGCTCGACAATACCGCCGTCCACCCCGAAAGCTACGACGCGGCGGGCAAGCTTTTGGCCCGGTGCGGCGCGACCGAGGCGGATGTGAAGAAGGGCGCGCTGGGCGCCCTGCCCGAAAAGATCCGGGAGATGGGGGAGGAGGCCCTCGCGGCCGAAATCGGGGTGGGCGCTCCCACCCTGCGGGACATCGCGGCGGAGCTGGCCAAGCCGGGACGCGACCCGCGGGACGAGCTCCCGCCCCCGCTGCTGCGCACCGACGTCATGGGGCTGGAGGACCTCAAGCCCGGCATGGAGCTGGACGGCACCGTCCGCAATGTCATCGACTTCGGCGCGTTTGTGGATATCGGCGTGCACCAGGACGGGCTGGTCCATATCTCCCAGATGGCCGACCGCTACATCAAGCATCCCTCCGAGGTGGTTAAGGTGGGGGACGTGGTCAAGGTCTGGGTGCTGTCGGTGGACGTGGGGAAGAAGCGGATCTCCCTGACCATGAAGCCGCCCAAGGGAGAGGCCGCCGCCCGCTGAGGGCAGACCTGCGGTCGGCGCTCCTGCGGAGGGCGGGACGCGTCTTGGCTTAGCTTCTCTGCTCACCCCCTGCCGCGCGTGCCAGACGGGCGGTATCTCTCTTGTTTGGCACGCGGGCGGCCTGCTGGGAGCACACCCTGCCAACGCCGGTGCGCGAATCGCCCGCCGCAGGCGTGCTCCCCGCAGGGGCGAGCTGGAACGCGATGGCGGATTCCTGGTTCGGCACAACGGCCCTGCCCACTTACGGCTGCTTCATCCCCGGCGAGGATACGTTGCACCTGTTTCCCGATTTGGCCGGAAAACGGGTGCTTGATCTCGGCTGCGGGAGCGGGCATTCGCTGAAATGGTGCGGGCAGCAGGGCGCGGCGGCGTTGTGGGGGGTAGACCTGTCCTCCCGGCAGCTGGAAAACGCGGAAAGCCTGCTGCGGGGGGCGGGCTATGCGCCCGTCCTTCTCCACGGGCCGATGGAGGCGCCCGGCCGCCTGCCCGCCGGGTATTTCGACGTTGTCTATTCCATTTACGCCATCGGGTGGGCCACCGACCTGAAAGCGGTGTTTGACCAGGCGGCCGCCTGCCTGAAGCCGGGGGGCGTTTTGATTTTTTCCTGGGATCACCCCTGGATGCACTGCGTGGAACCCACGGAGGACGGCGGCTTCGCGTTTACCGGCTCGTATACGGCGGATGAGCCCTTTTCCTATATCCAGCGGGGGCAGCCGGTGACCGTGCAGAATCGCCGCCTGTTCACCTATATCAACGCGCTGGCCGACGCCGGCTTCCGGACAGAGCGGCTGGTTGAGGAAACCGACCCCGCCGTCCTGTCCAGGGATGCCGCCTTTTCTTCAGCCTATTATTCGGAATATAAGGCCCGGAAATTCCCCCTGTCGTTTGTCCTCAAGGCCAGGAAGGCATACGCTTCGGGGGAGAGGGAAAACGGATAGGGGCGGCCGATGGACGGACAGGGGGAGAAGGAGAACGTCCAGGCGGTTTCCCGCGCGGTCACAGCCAAGGCGGGGGCCTCGTTCGGCCCCTGCCCGGTGGGCCCTGCGCGGCCCGGCATTCCCTCCCGCGGGCGGGGAGGGCCGATGAGAAAAAGATGCCTCTGCAATTTTATGCAGAGGCATCTAAACAAGCCGATGAGGGCCATGGCAGCGCCCCTTCACCGGCTTTTTCTGTGTGGGTGGTCCCTTTTCCTTCTATCTTCAAAACGGCCCGGCAAAGGCGCGCGGCGGGCCCTTTTGGCGTCCTCTCTATCCCGCTTGCCGAGGGCCCTTATCCCAAGCGGATCCGGGAAATCCCCCTGTGCGAGGCGCCGTTACGATTTATCCCCTGATTTGGCGACCAGGGCGCAGAGAAAGCCCAGGAAAATGGAGGCGGCCACCCCGCTCGCTGTCGCCGTAATGCCGCCGGTCAGCGCCCCCAGGAGCCCCTGCTCCCGGACCGCTTCCTCAACACCCTTGGCCAGGGAGTAGCCGAAACCGGTCAAAGGCACGGTCGCGCCCCCGCCGGCGAACTGCACCAGCGGCTCATACAGCCCGGCCGCGGTCAGCACCACCCCGAGGGTGACGAACAGCACCAGGATCCGCGCCGGGGTCATCGCGGTATAGTCAATCAGGAGCTGGCCGACCACACAGATCGCGCCGCCCACCAGGAACGCCTTGAGAATCATCATCCAGTCCATAGAGCACCTTCCTTTGCCGTGCCGTGCGGCCCGATTTCGAGCTTAGCATGTGCAGAAGGCAGGGGGATTATTCCTGTACCGCAAAAGGAAATCGCCGCGGCCGGGGAAGAACGGGCTCGCCCCCGCCCCCGGCGGTTGGCCCGGCGCCGGTTTCGCCGCCCGTGATTTCCCCCAAAGCCGCAAGGGCGTGGTGGGGCGAGGCTGCCCGCAGGCAGGGGCCCGGCGCGGCGCGCATTTACCGGAACGCATCAAAATTCAGGATATACCGGCAGACCTCCCGGTCGCCGTCCTGATAAAGGGGGTGCTCCGGCGGCAGGGGGACGACCCCGCGCAGCCGGGCGCCGAGCGCCTCGCAGATCCGCCGGGAAGGGGCGTTGTCCGGCCGGCAGGTAATCACCACCTGCGGCATCCGGTGCCGCTCCGCCAGCGTCAGCAGGAGGCGGCAGGCCCGCAGCGCATAGCCGCGGCCGCGGTAGGCCTCCGTTACCGAATACCCGATATTGCCGGCATAATACACCGATTCGCTGAACCCGACCCGCAGCTCACACCGTCCGGCGGTCTGGCCGTCTGCAAGGCAAACAATCCCAAAGCGGTAGACCGGGACGCCGCCCAGGGCGGGGCAGGCCGCCTGCGTTTCGGTGAGCCGCAGGGCGATTTCCCCGTCCGATAGGGAAGGATCCCGGTAAAATGCAAAAGAGGAGCCCCGCTTTTTCGCCCCCATGGCCGCGCTCCCTTCCGGCTGCCCGGCCGTTTTTGCGGCCGCCGCCCGTACTGCCCCTCCAGGATAGCGCCGCCCGCCCCCTTTGTCAAGGGGCGGGACAGGGACGGGCGGCAAGGGCGATACCGGAGCGGGCCGGCGGCGTATCCCGCTGAGAGGAAAGCGGCCGCGCCGCCGAGAAAGCCCCCCTGTACGGCGTCCGCTGCCGCGCAGGGGGGCTTTCCGGGGCAGACAGGCCGGGGAGGAGCATCCCCCCGGCCTGTTTTTTAAGCCCATTCCCAGGGGAGCCGCCGGCTCATTGGCCGGCAAACTTCTGCTTGACCTGCTGGAGCTTTTCCTGTTCGGCCTGATCGGCCGGGTACCAGCCTTTGGCCGCCATTTTCTTGTACACGTCGTCCTGCATGGCCAGCGAATCCTTTAAAGCGCCCTGAAAGGCGTTGTGCACGTTCGCCGTTGCCGATTCTATGGTGCCGTTCAGGTACAGCCCGCAGGCCCCCTTGGTGGTCAGCAGCAGGTTTTCCATAATGAGCCGGTCGCTTTTGCATGGGGTATCCATACCGATTCCTCCTTTTTGTCGCCGCGCGCAGGGCTATACAAGCCGATAGAAGCTGTCAAACAGCTGCTGGTGCTTGTTGAGCATCTGCTGCACGCAGTCCTTCAGGTCGCCGTCCTGCAAAGCCTGGACGGCCTCCTGGCACTGTGTTTTCAGAAACTTTTCGTGGCCGAGCGCATCCTCAATATAGAGCAATTCCTTGGGGCTCATCGCCTTCACCTCCGGCAATAGTATGGCCGCCGGCGCGGGGCTTATCCGCGCCGAGGGCGTTTTGCTGTTTTTTTCGTTTTGGCTGGCGATTTCCCGCGGCGATCCCTTTTTTGCGCGCGGGCCGTAGGCCGGTGCGCAAGGAGCGTTCCTCCTCCCTGCGGCGCCCGTTGCGGCGGCATTATAAAAGGCGTGAGATCAAGCGATCTCACGCCTTTTGGATGTTTGCGCACGATAAGAGCCAGGAGGGCCGAAGGCGGGGCGAAGAGGATCCGTCCGGCAAAGCCGCGCGGCGACGGACGGCGCTCTTCCGCAGGCAAAAGGGGAACAGGGCGCGGCAGGGCCGGCATCAGCCCTCTTCGGCTTGGCTGGCGCCCGGGGCGGCCGTGGGAGAGGCAGTCTCCGGAGCGTCCGTCAGCCCCTCATTGGCGGGCGACGAGGGTTCGGTTGAGCCCGCATCCGCCGTGGAGTCCGGAGCCGAAGCGGCGGCCGTGGTGGTCGTAGTTACAGCCGGGGCGGCTGTGGTGGTCGTCGTGGTGGTCGCCGCAGCCGTGGTCGTGGTGGTCGTGGTCGCAGCCGGAGCGGCCGTGGTGGTCGTCGTGGTGGTCGCCGCAGCCGTGGTCGTGGTGGTCGTCGTGGCAGCCGGAGCGGCCGTGGTGATGGCCGCAGCCGTTGACGCCGAGGTGGTTCCGGCCGTCAGGGAATTGGCCCGGAAGGCGGTGCGGAAATCGATCGTGATTTTGCCGTCGGACGGCACCTTATCCTGCAAGGCGACAGCACCGTCGCCCGGCTCCAGCACCGGGTTTTCCTGGTTCTCCTGCGGGGAGGCAGCCAGCTCTTCCCCACTGGTTGACGCAATCAGGATGCGGTACTGGAAAGCCAGCGTGCTGTCCCCGCTGTTAGAGACCATGACAACCAATGGATCACCGGCCTTCAAGCCCGATTCGGTCAGGTCAAGAGTTCCGCGGTATTCATCTCCGGAATACGTCCATACCGGGTCGGTTCCGTTAGTAACATCATCTGAACCGGAATAAATCGCCAACTCCGCCGTATAGCCTCCGGCCGCAATCGTATTGCCGCTGTTGGTCAGGCTGCTCTGGAACCAGGCGAACGCCGTGATTGAAAAACCGAGCAAGACGACCGTCAGCACGGCGGCAACCGCCACGATCTTCCGCATCCGATTCCGGCGGGGATTTACCGCATCATGTTTGCGTGTATTGAGAGACATCCCTGCTCACCTCCAAAATTTTTCAACGCCCCGGCCTAAAAACGCGGGGCCGTTTTCTTGCGTGGGGATAGGCTTTGCTTTTATGGCCTGAGGACGCCCGTCTGCCTTGCAGGCTGCGGGCCCTTCTTCCATACGGATGATGCCGCCGGCCGCCGTCCCGCACGGCAAAAGCCGCGCAGCCGCCGGGGCCGGGCGCCCCTGCTGGAAAAGACAAGCTTATCATACCGGATCCGGCCCAGGATTGCAAGAAGGGGAAACCAGCCAAAGCCAAGGGCCATAGGCCTTTGCCGCCGCGCCCTTCTGTAAGCCGCCGCTTGCAGGGGTGGAACGGCGCCGGCGCCGGTATTCGCTGCACCAACGGGGATCAAAAGGCACAAACGGGCGTTTATGCCCTTTGATCCCCGCCCATCCCCGCAGGGATGGGCGGGCGTCCCGGATTTTTATCCGTGGACGATATCCGTCAAGCGCAAGGGGTTAGGACTCTACCGTAACCGTGTTGCCGTTGAAGGTGTTGTCCGGATAAGCCGGATCCGCGACGTTTTCCCAAACGTTCGTCACCCGGATCGCGCAGTCCCCGGTGCCTTCAAAGGTGTTGCCGGAAATGGTGACGTTGGCGGCATCGTGCGAGCCCGGCGCCCAATCGGCCCAGGTCAGGTTGACGCCGCGCTGGCTGCCGGCCGAGAACCGGAAGGTGTTGCTTTCAATCACCACCGGGCCGTTCTCGGAGTAAATGCTCAGCGCGTTGCCGGCGCCGTCCGCCGGGGTGTTGGTGAAGTCAAACACGCAGTTGCGCACGGTGAAGTTGCCGGCGGCGACGGTGCTGTTCAGGCCCATGTCAAAGGTGCAGCCGTCGAATACCAAGCCGTTCAGCAGGGTGCTGTTGAACACGCCGAGGGTCGGGCGGCCGTCAATGCCGGTGAAAACCGTGTCCTTGATGGTGCCGGTGGTTACATGCTGGCTGAAGAGGCCGTAGCCGTCGGTGGCGATCACGCAGCCGTCCAGGTCCACGCCGCCCTGCGCCTCAATGACGCTGGGGGAAGCGCTGAAGGCGGTGTCGGGATCGTAAGGGGCGGTGAAGACGGTGTCCTTGGCGGTCAGCACGCCGCTTCCCACGTTCACCAGATAGCCGTAGGGCTGCGCCTCCTCGGTCGTGCGGGTTACCTCGCAGCCGATCAGGGTCAGATCCTGGTTGTTGGTGACGATCGGCGCCGCCTGATCCGCTGTCGTCATGGGGACCTCAACGTTCAGGTTGGAGAGCACCACGCCCTCGGCGTCAACGGCGATCTTGTTGGCGATGGTCGCGCCGTTGCCGTAGATGGTGATGGAATTGTCAATCGTTACCGGCTCGGTAATGACCAGGCCGGAATCCATTGAAATCGTCTCGCCGTCCTGCGCGTTGGCCAGGGCTTTGTTGAAATCCTCCGCGGTGGTGACGGCGTAATCCGCCATGGCGTCGTACTGGTTGTCACCAAAGCCGTCGGTTTCCTCGGTATACTGGGTGGCCAGGATGGTGACGTCGGCCTCAAAGGTCTTATCCTGGTATTCGTTGCCCGCTTCCTCGTTCATGCCGTAAAACAGCACAAAGGAGACGGATTCCTTCGCGCTCAGGGGGATTTCCACCTGAGCGGCGAGGTCTTCCAGGGTGCTCATCGGCCGCTCGATCAGCTGGCCCTGCACGTTGCCGTTCTCGTCCACCCGGACGAAGTCGAACCACAGCGCGTCCATCAGCCCGCCGTCGGTGACGTCGAACTTCAGCTTGATCTTGGCGGCCAGGGTGCCGGAATTGGTGACGGTCAGCAGCTTGAGATTGGAGCGGCCCGGCTCAAACAGGGTGTCGCCGATGATCGGGGTGCTGTCGGTTTTCAGATCCTGGCCGGCGGCCTCAAAGGTGGC
>CAJFQI010000076.1 GCA_904419005.1 Candidatus Avimonas faecium
GGAGGGTGTCTCCGGAGGGTGTCTCCGGAGGGTGTCTCCGGAGGGTGTCTCCGGAGGGTGTCTCCGGAGGGTGTCTCTATTAAAAATGATGCCGCTATTTTATGGAAAAGTCAAGGGCTATTTTGAATTTTTCTCCTTGGATGCCTGCTTCGTCCACGATATCCGCATATTTTTTCAAAGACATTGATAAGACCGCTTGTACATCAGGTGAGGGGTTGCTATAATAAAAACTTAGTAAAAATATGTCCGTTTTGGAAAGGTCTGAAGCCATTGTGAGTACCAATTCGTCCGCTTCCCTAGCCCAGGAGCCGGCCGCCCCGCTGTTTGACCGGCGTTCGCTGATCCGACTGATTATCCCCTTAATCATTGAGCAGTTCCTCCTGATGAGCGTCGGCATGGCCGACACCGTGATGGTCACCTCCTCGGGAGAGGCCGCGGTGTCCGGCGTATCGCTGGTGGACGGCATCAACCAGCTGCTGCTCCAGATTTTTGCCGCCCTGTCCACCGGCGGCACGGTCGTGGTTTCCCAGTATCTCGGGCGGCAGGACGTCCACAATGCCCGCACCGCCGCCAAGCAGCTGCTGTACACCGTGACGTTTGTATCGACCGCGCTGATGGTTCTGGCGCTGGTTTTCCGTCAGCATATCCTCTCCCTGATTTTCGGCCGGATTGAGCCGGACGTCATGGCCAGCTCGCTGGAATATTTTCTGTCAACCGCGCTGGCCTACCCCTTCATGGCCATTTACAACGCCGGCGCCGCGCTGTTCCGCTCTATGGGCAACAGCAAGGTGTCAATGTTCAACTCCCTGCTGGTCAATATCGTCAACATTGTGGTCAACGCCATTTTGATCTACGGGTTTGATATGGGGGCGCTGGGCGCCGGTATCGGCACCTTGGTCTCCCGCATTGTGGCGGCGGTCATCATCCTTGTTCTGCTGCAGCGGCACGGCGGCGTTCTGAAAATTGAGAAGCTGTTCCATTTTGAATTCAAGGGAAGCATGGTCCGCCGGATCTTGGCAGTCGGTGTGCCCAACGGTTTTGAAAGCGGCCTGTTCCAGATCGGCAAGCTGATGGTGCTCAGCCTGATTACCTCCTTCGGCACCAACGCTGTGGCCGCCAATGCGATCTGCAACAGCATTATGAGCGTCATCAATGTGCCCGGGAATGCCATCGGGCTGGCGTTGATCACCGTTGTGGGGCAGAGCATGGGGGCGAACCGCCCGAAGGAAGCCGTATCCTATACCAAAAAGCTGATGGGGATTACCTATGCCGCGATGGGCTCGCTGTGCGTAATCCTTCTCCTGATTATCCGGCCGCTGCTTACCCTGTTCAACCTGGAGCCTGCTTCCGTGGAAATCGCGGCCGACGTGCTTTTCTGGGGCTCCATATTCACCGGCCTGCTCTGGCCCATCTCCTTCACGCTTCCCAACGCGCTGCGCGCTGCCGGCGATGTGGTCTTTACCATGTCGGTTTCCATTGTGTCAATGTTCCTCTTCCGCATCTGCCTGAGCTATGTATTGGCCAGCTCCTGGGGCTTAAACATGCAGCTGCTCGGCGTGTGGTTCGCCATGTTTGTGGACTGGATCGTCCGCGATATCGCGTTTGTTATCCGCTTCTGGCGAGGGAAGTGGAAAAATATCAAGGTAATTTAAGTTAAAAAGCCAAGCCCCCGGCGTTGCCGGGGGCTTGGCTTTTTTATCGGCTTACAGCCGGTCTTTGATCGCGTTGAGGAGGCCGCCCTTTTCAATGATGTTCTGGATAAAGGGCGGGAACGGCTCGGCCTGATAGGTCTTGCCGGTGGTGAGGTTTTCAATCAGCCCGGTGTCAAAATCCACCTTGACCTCGTCGCCGTCCTGGATATCGCGGGCCGCTTCGTCGCATTCAAGGATCGCCAGTCCGATATTGATCGCGTTGCGGTAAAAAATGCGGGCGAAGGTAGACGCGATGACGCAGGCGATGCCGCTCGCTTTAATCGCGATCGGCGCGTGCTCGCGGGAGGAGCCGCAGCCGAAATTCTTCTCCGCGACCATGATGTCGCCGGCCTTGACGTTCTTGACAAAATCCTTGTCGATGTCCTCCATACAGTGCGCGGCCAGCTCCTCATGCTTGGAGGTGTTGAGGTACCGCGCGGGAATGATGACGTCGGTATCGACGTTGTCGCCGTATTTATGTACTTTGCCCTGAGCAATCATGTTGATGACCATCCTTTCACGCTGATTCGCACTTACAGCTTCGCCGGGTCGGTGATATAGCCGGTGACGGCAGACGCCGCCGCCACATACGGGTTGGAGAGGTAGACCTCGCTGTCAACGTGGCCCATCCGGCCGACAAAGTTGCGGTTGGTGGTGGAAACCGCCCGCTCGCCCGCGGCCAGGATGCCCATATGGCCGCCCAGGCAGGGGCCGCAGGTCGGGGTCGAAACCACCGCGCCGGCCTCAATGAAGACGTCGAACAGCCCCTCGTGCATGGCGTCCAGCCAGATCTGCTGGGTCGCCGGGATGACGATGCAGCGCACGCCCTTGGCCACCTTGCGCCCGCGCAGGATTTCCGCCGCAGCGCGCAGGTCCTCAATCCGGCCGTTGGTGCAGGAGCCGATCACCGCCTGGTCGATTTTGACCTGGCCGCTGCATTCGTCAATGGTCTTGGTGTTTTCCGGCAGGTGGGGGAAGGCGACGGTGGGACGCAGCGCGGACAGGTCGATTTCAATCACCTCGTCGTATTCCGCGTCGGGATCCGCCTCGTACACCACCGGGGTGCGCTGGAAGCGGCCCTCTACATACGCCATGGTCACCGCATCGACGGGGAAAATGCCGTTCTTCGCGCCGGCCTCAATCGCCATGTTCGCGATGCAGAGCCGGTCGTCCATCGTCAGGTTGGCTACGCCCGGGCCGGTGAACTCCAGCGAGCGGTAGAGCGCGCCGTCCACCCCGATCATCCCGATGAGGTGCAGGATAACGTCCTTGCCGCCGACGTATTGGGAGGGCTTGCCGGTCAGCACGATTTTCAGCGCGGAGGGGACCTTAAACCACGCGGTGCCGGTCGCCATTCCGGCCGCCAGGTCGGTGGAGCCCACGCCGGTGGAGAACGCGCCCAGCGCGCCGTAGGTGCAGGTGTGGCTGTCCGCGCCGATGATGCAGTCGCCGGGGCCGACCAGGCCCTGCTCCGGCAGGACGGCGTGCTCCACGCCCATCCGGCCCACATCAAAGAAATTTTCGACGTCGTACTTGCTGGCGAACTCCCGCACCCGCTTGACCTGCTCGGCCGCCTTGATGTCCTTGTTCGGGGTAAAGTGGTCCATCACCAGCGCGACGCGGGATTTGTCAAACACGCCGCAGGCGCCGCAGCGCTCAAACTCGTTGACCGCCACCGGCGAGGTGATGTCGTTGCCCAGGCAGAGGTCGAGCTTAGCCTCAATCAGCTGCCCGGCCTTGACCTCCGGCAGCCCCGCGTGGGCGGCCAGGATCTTCTGCGTCATTGTCATGCCCATGATTCTGATGCCTCCTAGTTAAAATAAAATCGTAGGTATGGATTCGGCGGGAAAGCCGGCCCCGTCAGCCGGCGGCCTCCCCTTCGGAAACCAGTTTATACTCAATTGAATCGCTCAGCGCCGCCCAGCTTGCCTCAATCACGTCCCCGGCGACCCCGACGGTGGTCCATTCCCTGACCCCGTCGGTTGAGGTAATCAGGACGCGCACCCGCGCCGCCGTGGCCTGCTTGGAATCCATCACCCGCACCTTATAGTCCACCAAGTGGACATTGGCAAGCGACGGGTAGAAGCCCGCCAGCGCGCTGCGCAGCGCCTTATCAAGCGCGTTGACCGGGCCGTTGCCCTCCCCGGCGGCGATCTGCGACTGGTCGCCCACCTGCACCTTGAGAGTCGCCACCGCGCTCTGGTCAGGCACATGGGGCTTTTCGCCGGTGATGCGGTAATACACCAGGTCAAAATACGGGGTGAGCCGTCCCAGGCACTTGCGCACCAGCAGCTCAAAGCTGCCGTCCGCCCCCTCGTACTGGTAGCCCTCCAGCTCCATCCGCTTGAGCTCGTCAATAATGGTTTTCAGCTCCGGCGAGCTTTTCTGGATGGCGGGGCAGAAGCGGCGGATCTTTTCCAGCACCGCGCCCCGGCCGCTCACCTCGCTCATCAGGAAGCGGCGTTCGTTGCCCACTGCCTCGGGGTTGATGTGTTCAAAGGTGGCGGAATTCTTCAGCACCCCGTCGGCGTGCATCCCCGCCTTATGCGCAAAGGCGCTCGAGCCGACGTACGGCTCCCCGCGGCCCAGGCGGATGTTCGCCACCTCCGCCATGCTGCGGGCGACCTCCGTCAGCCGGGGCATATTGTCCTGCGGGATGCAGGCGTACCCCAGCTTAAGCTGGAGGTTCGGGATGATTGTCGAGAGGTTCGCGTTGCCGCTCCGCTCCCCAAAGCCGAGGTACGTCCCCTGCACATGGGTAGCGCCGGCCGACACCGCCATGATGGAATTGGCGACCGCCATCCCGCTGTCGTTGTGGGTGTGGATGCCGACCATCGGGCCGAACCGCTCCACCACCGCGCGGGTAATGTCGTAAATTTCCTGAGGGAAGGCGCCGCCGTTGGTATCGCACAGGGCCAAAACATCCGCCCCCGCGTCCGCGGCGGCCTCCAGCGCCTTCATGGCGAAGAGGGGGTTGGCCTTATAGCCGTCAAAGAAATGCTCCGCGTCAAAGACCACCCGCTTGCCCCTCCTTTTGAAAAAGGCGACGGTGTCCGCGATCATCGCGAAGTTTTCCTCCTCCGTGGTCTGGAGGATGTCCCGCACATGCAGATCCCAGCATTTGCCGAACAAGGCCACCGCGTCGGTGTTCGCGGTCAGCAGCGCCTGGACGTTGGCGTCGTCCTCTGCCTTGACGCCCTTGCGGCGGGTGGAGCCGAAAGCCACCAGCCGGGAATTTTGCAGCTTCAGCTCCCCCGAACGGCGGAAAAACTCCAGGTCCTTGGGGTTGGAGCCGGGGTTCCCGGCCTCAATATAAGCAACCCCCAGCCCGTCAAGCAGACGGGCTACCGCCAGCTTATCCTCTACCGAAAAGGAGATCCCTTCGCCCTGCGCGCCGTCCCGCAGGGTGGAATCGAAGATTTCAACCAATGGTTTCATTGCACGGCCTCCTTTGCCCTTGCTCTGACCTGCGGCCGGGGCTTAATTCTCGTCGTGGATGGTGCCGTCCCCCCGCTGGAGGGCGTTGATGCCGGTGCGGGACATTTCTAGGATGCCGTACCGCTCCAGCTGGTCGACAAAAACATCCACTTCCTCGGTCTGGCCGGTCATTTCCAGCGTCACGGTCGTCTCACCGATATCCAGCACCCTTGCCCCGTACGCCTGCACCATCTTGAGCACCGTACTCCGGGCCGGGCCGGCCGCCCGCACCTTGACCAGCAGCAGCTCGCTGTTGGAGCATTCCTCCGGCTCCAGCACCTTGACGGTGAGGATGTCCTCCAGCTTGAGGAGCTGGCGGGTGATCTGGGCGAAGGTCGCCTCATCCCCCGTGACCAGCAGGGTCAGGCGGGAACGCGTCGGATCCTCGGTATTGCAGGCGATGATGGAATCAATGTTGAAGCCGCGCCGGGAAAACAGCCCCGCCACCCGCAGCAGGACGCCTGGATGGTTGACCGCCAGCACGGCGAATACTGCTTTGTTTTCGCTCACTTTGCGTCCCCTCCTTCGTCCATGGTTTCAATGGTATCGTCCACCGTGCCGCCGGGCGGGATCATCGGCAGGACGTTTACATCCGGCGAGATCCGGCAGTCGACCACCACCGGCCCCCCCGCCGCCAGCGCGGCGGCGAGCACCGGCTTCACCTCGTCGGTGCGGGTGATCCGCATCCCCCGGCAGCCGAACGCTTCAGCCAGCTTGACCAGGTCGGTCTTGCGGTGCGGGTCGGTCGCGGAAAAGCGGCGGCCGTAAAACACCTTCTGCCACTGGCGGACCATGCCGAGCACCTGATTGTTCATGACCAGCACCACGATCGGCAGGTCATAGGAAGCCAGCGTAGTCAACTCGTTCAAATTCATGTGGAAGCTGCCGTCGCCGGACACCAGCACCACCCGCCGTCCCGGGAAGGCGGTCTGCGCGCCGATGGCGGCCCCCAGGCCGTACCCCATCGTCCCCAGCCCGCCGGAGGACAGGAAGGTGCGGGGCTGCCGGAACTCAAAATGCTGCGCCGTCCACATCTGATGCTGGCCCACGTCGGTGGCGACGATCGCATCGTCGGGGGTCATGTCCCGCAGGGTATGCAGGACATACAGCGGGTCAGGCGCGGCGGCCGGATCGGCGGTGTAAGGCGTCCAGCCGTGCCGGCGGCCGGTGGTTTCGTTCACCCATTCCGGGTGGGAGGCGGCCGGCGCGCGTTCGCAGAGCAGGGCCAGCACCGTCTTCAGGTCGCCCGCCAGCCGGACGGCAGCCGGGACGTTTTTGTCAAACTCCGCATGGTCAATGTCAATATGCACCACCTGGGCGTTGGGGGAAAAGCCGGTGCGGTTCCCCGCCACCCGGTCGGAAAAACGGGCGCCGCACACCAGCAGCAGGTCGCAGTCCTTGGCCGCTTTATTGGCCGCCAGGGTCCCGTGCATCCCGACCATCCCCAGCCAAAGCCGGTGATCCGGCGGGAAGCCGCCGATCCCCATCATTGACGCGCAGACCGGGATATCGAGCTTTTCCGCCAGGGCCAGCAGCTCCTGCTCCGCGCCGGAGGAGATCACGCCGCCGCCGAAATAAATCAGCGGCCGCTTGCAGGCGGCGAGCTTTTCCAGCGTCATCGCCACCCGCTCCTCCTTGGGCGGGGGGCAGGGACGGGGGCCGGCGGCGGGGGCCGGCTCGTATTCCGTCATCGCGGCGGTGATATCCTTGGGGATGTCGATCAGCACCGGGCCGGGCCGCCCGCTCTGCGCAATGCGGAAGGCCTGGCGGACGGTATCGGCCAGATCCTCCACCCTTTTAACGATAAAGTTGTGCTTGGTGATCGGCATGGTGATGCCGGTGATGTCCACCTCCTGGAACGAATCCCGCCCCAGCAGAGGGACCGACACGTTGCCGGTAATCGCCACAACCGGGATGGAATCCATATACGCGGTCGCGATCCCGGTGACCAGGTTGGTTGCGCCGGGGCCGGAGGTGGCAATGCAGACCCCCACCTTCCCCGTCGCGCGGGCGTAGCCGTCCGCCGCATGGGAAGCCCCCTGCTCATGCGCGGTCAATATATGGCGGATCCGCCCGCTGTACTTGTACAGCGCGTCGTAAATGTTGAGCACCGCACCGCCGGGGTAGCCGAATACGGTGTCCACCCCCTGTTCAAGCAGACATTCCACCAGCACGTCGGAACCATTCATCTGCATATCGGAACCATCCTTTCCCTATTCCACATCCATCAAAGCCCGGCGGGACCCGCTGCGGATACGATCCGTTGCGGATATGATCCGCCGCGGATACGAATGCGCAAAAAAATCCCTTCGTCTCCCAAGAGACGAAGGGATTGTATATCCAACTCCGCGGTACCACTCTTTTTCCCTGATCGGGCCGCTCAGCGCATCGGGCGCGGCCGCAGCCTGCCGAATGCGATCCTCGATAACGGCGGGAAAACCGTTCGCGCTTACTCCGGCCGCGGCCGTTTGGGCGGAAAGCTCGGGAGGGGATATTCGGGCGCCCACACCAACCGCCTTGCACCAACCGGCGGCTCTCTGGATGGGTCAAGCGCTCTACTCGTCCTCGTCATCGCTTTTAAATCTATTATTTAGATAATATTCTAGCGAATCCGGGCGGGTTTGTCAAGGGGATTTTTCAGAAAAGGAGCCGTGCTCAACACCCGCCGTCCTGCCCGCCGGTAAGGACATCTCCCTCTACGCCGCCGCACCCAGCCAGCACGCCCGCCCGGACGCTGCCCGACACATCCCCGCACTGGACGGTTTGGCCGATGACGTTCCCTTCGACATCGGAGCAGTTTACATCCCCTTCGGCGCGGACGGAGCCGCCGACGTCCGCACAGGTCACGGAAGCGCCGGCTTTTACGCTGCCGCCGATGTCCGCGGCGTCCACTTCCCGCCCGGCGGATACATTGCCGCCCACATTGGCACAAGTCACGCCGCCTTCCGCAGTCACGTCGCCGCCGACGTCGGCGCACATCAGCTTGCACGATGCCTGGACGGAGCCGCCGATGTCCGCGCATTGGAGGCTCTGTGCTTCCGCGTCCCCGCCGATGTCTCCCTCCACCGTTACGCTGCCGGCGGTCACGTCTCCCTCTATGGATGCGGCGCGGACATTGCCGCCCGCGTTCACATCCCCGGCAACGTCGCCGCAGCTGACGTCATTGCCGGCAGAGACACCGCCGCTGACGGGGCCGCAGCTCACGTTATTGCCGGCCGAAATGGCCCCGTTCACCAAAGCGCATTCTACCTTATTACCGGCAGAAACAGCCCCGTTGATCCCCTCGCACTCCACATCGCCGCCCGCCGTGACGGAGCCCTGCACCTCCCCGCAGGCGACGCTGAACTGGCTTGAAACATCAAGCGCGGGGCCGTCGTAGACGAAACGGATCTCCTGGGCCGCGCTATTTTCCGCCATTTCCTTCAAAACCAGCGTCCGCCCCAGGAAAAGGACGGCGCGCAGCTTCCCGTCGTCCGCCCAGGGCAGGTCCTCCTGCGTCTCGCCCGCGTATTTTGCCTCCAGGCCAAACAGCGCATCAACCGTCACGCCGAAAACCCCGGCGATCGCCGGCAGCAGCGCGATATCCGGGCAGGCCAAGCCGTTTTCCCATTTACTGACCGCCTGGCGGGACACTCCCATCTGGTCTGCGAATTCTTCCTGCGAAAGACCTGCCTCTTTCCTGAGCTTTTGTAGTTTTTCTCCAAACGTCATATCGACTGCCTCCTTATGCTGCCAGTATATTTCCATCCGGCCGGAAACGCCACCAAAATGCGGTTGCAAATGCGCAACATAAGGTTGCGGGCGTTATATTTGTTATGATTTACCGGCAAATCATATCTGTAAACCATTCTTCGAACCGCTTTTCGTCAATACCCATGCATACGCTCACATTGGGAGCGCAGCCGATCTTCATCTTCCGTTCCAGATTTGTCACCAGCGCTCCGGCGGCAATTCCCTCTGTAACGACTTCTATGTAATGGTCTTCCATCCGGAACATATCCGGTTCCAGCATCAGGGCAATGGTACAAGGATCGTGCATGGCAAGTCCAGTATCCATATCTCCGTCCCGGTAGTGGGAAAATATAGAATACAGCATATGTCCCACGCGTCCGCTGTCCCGCATCTTTATCAGGCAGTCTTTGTGAAGCAGCGCGTGTTCTGTCACATCCAGCCCGGCCATCCGGATGGGCACTCCGGACGCATCGGCCAACTCTTTCTGGGTGAGCTTCACCTTCTGCCGGCGCAGCTTTAGGTTGGTATCCGGTTTCGCAACCCGGTATAACTCGTTCATCCGATCACAGAACTGACGGATATCCATCTCATGATAGGGATGATAAAATGCTGACACATGCCGAATGGGAATATAGGCATTGATCTCCTCAAAGGAAAGTCCTGTCTC
>CAJFQI010000077.1 GCA_904419005.1 Candidatus Avimonas faecium
CGTTTTTTAAGCAGCCCACAAGGAACCGGCGCAGCGGCGTTTCCTCGTCCCCCAGCATCCGGAGCGCGCTGTCGAAGAACTCCGGCAGGATGATAAAGTTGACGGCAATATCGTTTTTCCCGGCGGGCAGGATTTCCTGCCGGGCGCCGGGGCTTAAGAAAAGCAGCTCCCCCTCCCGGAGCAGGATCCGGTTCCCGTTGACGATGTGGGTCGTCTGCCCCGTGCACATATAGATGACCTCGACATAATCGTGCGTGTGCTCCGGAAAGCGGATAAACCGGGTGTGCGGGCGGACCGTGATCAGCTTGCCGGAGCGGAGCAGCTTGCGGCTGTTGACAATATCCGCGCCACCGTCCATATACAGGCTGCGGTCGATCCTGCCGGCGCCGTCCAGTATCCGCTGTTCCTCGGGTGTGGCAGGCAGCAGCTTTTCCAGGATTTCCGGACGGATCATAAAAGGCGCCTCCCTCGGCTTTTGGCATGTCCTTCGCCGCTATTGCAGCACAGCGGCGGGGAAGCCCCGTTCCCTTGGACGGTTTCCCCTCAGCTGTCCGTAAAAATTGGCCACGGCGGTCAATCGGCGTTCGGCGGTTCCGGCCCGGCCGGGTTATCCGGATCCCCGGAGGCTTCCCGGGGTTCCGGTGCGGGCGGATGGGCGCCGGGATAGTACCGGTACAGGCTGAAGCCGTCCGGCCCGTCCTGCCCCGGTTCTCCGCCGTCCGGGTCGCCTCCGGCGGGGGGTTCCGCCGGCCGCTCCGACGCCGGCGGGGGCAGGGGCTCCCCGCCCTCGGGCGGGAAGGCGCCGTACGCCGTGCCGTCCGGCACGGCGTGGGCGGCGCGGCGGCGGGCGGCATAGCGGTCCCAGCGGCGCAGGCAGATAAGATACAGCAGCAGGAGCAGCAGGGCCCCCAGCGAGATCAGCGCCCCGTTTTTCAGCCCCGGGGTGAAATAGTCGAAGCGGATGACCACCTCTTGGCCGGCGGGGCAGGCCACCGCCATGAAGCCGACGTTGGCCTTGAGGATTTCCGCCGGTTCCCCGTTGACCGTGGCCGTCCAGCCCTCCTCGTAGGGGACGCTGAAAAAGACATAGTTGTCCTGCGGCAGGTCGATCACGGCGGTAAAGCCGCGGTTGTCCCGGGTGAAGGAGGAGGCCGCCGTGGCCCGCCGCGCCTCGCAGTCTGCAAAATACCCCTGCTGGCTGAAATCCACGCCGGTATACCGGATTTCCTCAAAGCTTGGCAGCAGGGCGGACACCGCTTCCTCCTGGTCGTCCTCCACCACCAGGGCCTTGAGCAGGGTCAGCTCCCGGGTGCTCTGGGCGTAGTCGTCGTATTGGGAGCGGGTCATGTAATAGTCATAGGTAAAGCCGAAGGGGATGTAATATTCATTTTCATAAACGCGGAAGCCGTTCTGCTCGCTGTGGAAGGCCCATCCCGGCATCTTATAGGTGGTCTGCCCGTTGAGGTCCTCCTGCTCAAAGAAGTCCTTGTCCTCCTTGTACTGCCCGTTGTCCTCGTTCATATAGTCGAAGAGGTACCGCACCGAGAGCAGGCCGCGCAGCGCGTAATGGGAGGTGTCCGGCCGGGAGCCGACGTTCCTCTCCACCCCGATCGTGGGATAGAACTCCATAATTGAGCCGGGCACCACGCTCTGGAACGCCTGGATGGTGGGGGTCTGCCAGAACATACCGAGGTTGTCCATCCCCTCGTTGAAATCGATGCGGCAGGTGTCCAGCTCCGGCAGGCTGATTTTGTCCGCCCCTTCAATCCCCCGCTCAATCACGAACCGGGAGGTGAAATTCCCCTGCGCCTTGCCCATCCCCAGGCTGTACCAGCCGAAAATGAGGATGATGCAGCCGGTGACGCCGACCGACCAGCGGTAAAAGAGGCGGCGTTCCTTGTCGTGCAGCCGGGTCAGCAGGATCGATAGGATCAGGCAGACCACGGCGAAGGCGACCGCCGCCCAGAACAGCTCCGGATGGTCGTACAGGCCGAGCGTGATTTCCCCGGTTTCCTCGTCCGGCTCCCAGGATTCCGGTATCAGCCCGATGAACAGCGCGAAAAAAGCGGTGATGCCGCCCGTCCAGCCAAAGGCGCGGGCCCAGTTGACCGGCACCGCCTCCGCCTCGTCCAGCGTTTTCACGGTGGCCAGGGCCAGGAAAAGCACCATCATGTAATACCAGCGGGCGTAATAAATCCAATTAAAGAGCTGGAACAGCGCGTTCAGCCCGGGGATCACCGCAAAGAAAAACAGCACGATCAGCAGCCGGCGGAGCCAATCCGTATGCCGGCGGGACTGGAAATAGGCGATCACGCCCGAGCAGCCGAACACCGGCAGCCAGGCGGACATTGACGCCCACTTATTGTCTGAATTGGGGAAAAAGCTGGCCCGCGCGGGGATATCCTGCGGGAAGAAGAAGGAGTGCAGGATGTCGAACAGCCGCTGCGGCTTGTTGTAGATCAGCAGGTCCCAGCCGCTCAGCAGGCTTTCGGTGCGCGGGTTCTGGATGACCGAGTAGAAGGACGGAAGCAGCAGCACGCCGGCCATGGCCGTGCCGGCCAGCGCTTCCACCACCAGCCAGAAAAATTTCCCGAAGGTGCATTTCCATTCCCCGGATACGGCGCGGACCAGCCAGTAGATCATCAGGAAAAAGGCCTGGCCGATGAAAAAGTAGTAATTGGACAGCGCGCTCAGGCAGACGATGACGGCAAAAAACCCCCGCCGGCCTTCCTTCATGTACAGCTCCATGGCCAGGAGCATCAGCGGGAAGTAAACGATCGCTTCGTGGAAATGGTTGAAAAAGATGTTGTAGATCGAAAAGCCGGAAAAGGCGTAAAGCAGCCCGCCCAGCACCGCGTAATCCGGCCGGACGAAGCGGCGCAGGAAGAGGTAGGCGGTCAGGCTGGAAAGGGCGAGCTTGAGGATCAGCAGCGGGGCCATCAGATAGGGCACCGCCGCGCTGGGGAAGAGGAGCGTAATCCAGAAAAAGGGGCTTCCCAGCAGGTAAAAGGAATAGGAGCCGATGAAGTTGGCGCCCAGGTCGGTGGTCCAGCTCCAGAAAATATTCCCCTCCCGCACCGCGTCGTGCGCCATGCGGTAAAAGGGGATCTGCTGGACGTTGAAGTCGCCGTAATAGATGAAGTATCCCCTGTCCCAGATCAGGAAGGGAAGGAACATCAGCGCCGCCGCGGCCAGGGCCAGCAGGAACGCCTGCCCGGCGCGCTCGCGCGGCTTTGCAAGGGGAGATGGTAAAGCGGCCATATCTGCCTCCGTCCTGCCGCCCTGCGGCGGCGCGTAGTCTGCCCTGCGGGCTTGTGGGGCCTATGCGCGGCATAAGAACAAGGGCTCTTCCCCCAGTATACCAAAGAACCCGGGAAAAGGGAAGAAAAAACCAGGCGCTCCTCCGCTTTTCACCGGGAGCTCCGCCCGATGGGATGCCGGCTGCAAAGGCATTTTCTAAAGCGGGCGCGTTTACAAATGGGAAAAACCGGAGTATAATAAAAAATGCGGGGCTGGCGGCCCCGCCGCGACGGATATCCGGGATACCCGCCATGACGCGGGGCATACTACCCTTATGGCCGTCCGCCGCAACCCCAAAAAGGCCCAAGGCCGGAAAATGAAAGGAGCAGGAGTCAATGCGCACAGTACAGCAATTTTTCGTATGCCGCCACTGCGGCAACCTGGTGGGCATGGTCCGCAATGCCGGCGTCACCATGATCTGCTGCGGGGAGCCGATGGAGGAATTGATCCCCAATTCCACCGGCGCGCAGGAAAAGCACCTTCCCATCGTGACGCAGGAGGGAAACCGTGTGACCGTAACCGTCGGCGAGGCCCTCCATCCGATGACGGAGGAGCATTCCATTGAGTGGATTTACCTGGAGACGGAGCGGGGCGGGCAGCGCAAGATCCTGCGCCCGGACGAAAAGCCGGAGGCCGTCTTCCTGCTTGAGGACGACGAGGCGCTGGCCGCCTACGCTTACTGCAACCTGCACGGGCTCTGGCGGACCGACCTGTAAACACCCAAAAAGGCAGTCAGGCGCCGGGATCCGAAAACCAAAAACCAAAAAGGGAGGAAGGACGCCGTTATGCCGACAGCCTTCCTCCTTTTTGCCGCAAGCTTAGGACTATATTATGGAGAGCCTGCTGGTAAAATAAGGCGGCGGGCCAGCCCTATCAAAAAGGCGCGGAGGGCGGCAAGCGGCGTCGGAGAGCGCTGGCGGAGGAAGCATGGCCTTTTGCCTAAAGCGATGCTGCGCTATTTCCAAAGGCTTCTCATCGCTTCCGCCAATGCGGCGAAGGAAAAGATGCGTTATGGCCAAGCTTAAAAGGAAAAGAAGGGGCGGCTTCCTGTATGCTTAAAAAACGGGGCATAGGCCGGCCGCCAAGGGCAGTTCTTAGAGACCATGGCGTAAGCCGGACCTTCCTCCTTATCGGCATGGCGTCCTTTTTCATCCAAAACTTTCTTTATTTTGTCTGTGCCTTCCAGTCGTCCGAGCGGGTATTCCCCTTGATCGGGGGTATTTCGCTGCCGTTCGCGGCGGCCATGTCCCTGCTCCTTTTGGCCGTTACCGCCGCTTTACTTATTCTTATCAATAACAAGCGCCTTGCCTACGGCTTTAAAAGAATCCGGAACAGCTTGATTATGGCCTGCGCCGCCGCTGTCGGTTTGTTCGACGGCGTCATGTATATTGTAGCTGTTTTTTTGGATATGCCCGGCTTGGTACCGCTGGAATATTTATTCCTTTTAGCGGTGCTGCCTCTGATGGTAACACCCTTGGCGGCATTTCTCGTCGGCCTGCCGATAAACATCGCGATGCGCAGGGGGAAGAAGAGGGGCTGATGCCTTGCGGTGCGGCTGGAAGCTGCAAGCGGACAAAGAAAAGCCCGCGCTTATAAAGCGGCGGCGCGGATGCCGGCAGTGCGGCCGCTGAAATATCCGGCGAAAAGCGCTCCCGGAGTCGTGTATGCCCGGTTCCCGCCCCTCCCAAGGCGGGCGACCGCAGAGGGCGCCTCGCCGCCATGGCTGTCCCGAAAACGCCAAGGCCCCTATTCCGCCGATTTTCGCGCTTGCAAAAGCGGGGCATGTATATTACAATAAACAGCAGGGGCAGCCAGCCGCAGAAGGGCCGTCCCCAAGCCTTGTCAGCCGGGCTTTGCATCAAACCGGTATCTGTGGAGAAATGGGGGGAATATGCCGTTGCTCAATGTTGTATCCGCGGCCGGGGAGGCGGTATCCGCGGCCGATGGCTCCCGAACGTCGGCGAGTATGCTCTTTGCCTGCTGGGCGATCGTGATTGTCCTGCTGGCTATGGTGATTATTTTCCTGCGGGCGAGGAAAAAGGAATACGCCTTGGCAATCCTCCCGCTGCTGATCGCCCCGGCGGTCCATATTTTTAGCGGCGTTGCGGCGAAATGGCTTGATGCGGCGGTCCCGCTGTCGGCGGGGCAGCTCCGGATTATCATTGACCTGACAGCGGGGCTGATCTCCTGCCTGCTGCTGGGCCTGGCCTCCCGCGGGATTGCGGACCGGCGGACGCGCAACGGCTTTTTCTGGTGCTGTGCCGGCTTTGTAGTGATTTTGACCTTGGTGCTGGTGACCAATACGCTGACTGCGATTGCCCGTGTATGACGCTTTCGCGGAAAGACGGTAACCATTCGGAAGAGGGGCCGCTTGGCGGCCCCTCTTCCTTTGCCTGTGTGCAGCCCGGCGGCAGGCCTTGCCGGCGAAAGCCAGAAGGGACAGCGCGCCTGCATTATTCCCTCGGCACGCAGAGCCGCCCCCTGCCGAGCGACGGAGCGGAAAATTAAGTGCATACAAGAAATATGAATAAATATTCACTATATGCAGAGAGGCTTGCATAAGAGAAGACCAAGAGACAAAAGCGTGCAATAGAAAAATACGCCGATATCCCCCGGCTTTGTACAGGATGCCAAAATTGCATAGATAAGCATAATTATACGAAGAAAGGGCTTGAAAACCGGAAAGCGCAGGTCTATAATAGGGACATTGATAAAAGCGCGGGCAAACGCCGCGATGAAAGGATGCGTTTTGCATGGATCAGCAGATCAAGAAAGTGGTACTGGCGTATTCGGGCGGGTTGGACACCTCAATCATCATTCCGTGGCTGAAAGAAAATTACAACAACTGCGAGGTTATCGCCGTGGCGGCCGACGTCGGGCAGGGCAAGGAGCTCTCCGGCCTGCAGGAAAAAGCCATCAAGACCGGCGCCTCTAAGCTGTACATTGAGGACCTGCGCAAGGAATTCGTGGAGGATTTCATCTTCCCGACCCTCAAGGCCGGCGCGGTGTATGAAAACCAGTACCTGCTGGGCACCTCCTTCGCCCGGCCGATCATCGCGAAGCGGCTGGTGGAAATCGCCAAGGCGGAGGGCGCGGACGCCATCGCCCACGGCTGCACCGGCAAGGGCAACGACCAGGTCCGGTTTGAGCTAGCGATCAAGGCCTTCGCCCCCAAGATGAAGATCATCGCTCCCTGGCGGATCTGGGACCTCAAGTCCCGCGACGAGGAGATCGACTACGCCGAGGCGCACAATATCCCGCTGGCCATCACCCGGGAGACCAACTATTCCAAGGACAAGAACCTGTGGCATCTGTCCCACGAGGGCCTTGACCTGGAGGATCCGGCCAACGAGCCGAAGTACGACGAGATCCTTGAAATGGGCGTTTCCCCTGAAAAGGCGCCGGACAAGGCGACCTACATTACCCTGAGCTTTGAAAAGGGCATCCCGGTGGCGCTCGACGGCGTGAAGATGGACGGCGTCACCCTGATTGAAAAGCTCAATGAGGTCGGCGGCGCGAATGGGATCGGCATCGTTGATATGGTGGAAAACCGGCTGGTCGGCATGAAGAGCCGCGGCGTGTACGAAACCCCGGGCGGGACGATCCTGTACAAGGCGCACGACGCGCTGGAGACGATCTGCCTGGATCGGGACACCCAGCATTATAAGCAGCAGATGGTCGCCGGCAAGTTCAGCGAGCTGGTGTACTACGGCCAGTGGTTCACCCCCCTGCGGGAGGCGCTTTCCGCCTTTGTGGACAGCACCCAGGAGCATGTGACCGGCGAGGTCAAGCTCAAGCTGTACAAGGGCAATATGATCCTGGCGTCCCTGACCTCCCCCTACTCCCTCTACGATGAGGAGATCGCGACCTTTGACGAGGACGACGTATACGACCAAAAGGATTCCCAGGGCTTTATCAACCTCTTCGGCCTGCCGATCAAGGTCCAGGCGATGAAGCAAGGCCGGTAAGACGGCCTTGGCGGCCTGCGGCTTTGCGGCGGAGCGGTAAAGCCGAGTGCTAAGCCGGCGCTTTCCCTTTGCAGGGGCGCCGGATGGGATCTTTACAGAAAACAAGCGGCAGGGGACGGTTCGCCGTTGCCCTGCCGGCCTTCTTTCCATCATAACAGCATAACAGCGCGGCGGCGGGTTTCCCGGCGGGCGCAGAAAGCGGGGGAAACCGATGCAACCAATGAAGCTTTGGGCCGGGCGGTTTCAAAAGGAACTGGATAAAAAAACCAACGATTTCAATTCGTCGATCGCCTTTGATTCCCGGATGGCCGAGGAGGATATCCTGGGCAGTATGGCGCACGCCGCGATGCTGGCCCGGCAGGGGATTATTTCCGACGCCGACGGCCAGGCGATCCGGGACGGGCTGGCGGGGATCCTGGCCGACCTGAAATCCGGGGCGCTGGCAATTGACCCGGACGCAGAGGATATCCACACCTTCGTCGAAGGGGAGCTCACCGCCCGCATCGGGGACGCCGGCAAGCGGCTGCATACCGGGCGGAGCCGCAACGACCAGGTCGACCTGGACGACCGGCTGTACCTCCGCTCCCTGGCGGGGCCGCTGCGGGCCCAGCTCACCGAGCTGATCGGGGTGCTCTGCAATAAGGCGGAGGAATACGCCGGCGCGGTGATGCCGGGGTATACCCACCTCCAGCGGGCGCAGCCGATCACCTTCGGCCACCACCTGATGGCCTATGCCGAAATGTTTCTGCGGGATATCGGGCGGCTGGACGATGCGGTCAGGCGGATGAACGTGTCCCCCCTGGGCAGCGGGGCCCTGGCCTCTACTACCTACCCGCTGGACCGGAAGGCTGTGGCGAAGGAGCTGGCGATGGACGGGGTGACCAACAACTCCCTGGACGGGGTTTCGGACCGGGACTTCTGCATTGAGCTTTCGGCGGCCCTCTCGCTGGTCATGGTGCACCTCTCCCGCTTTTCGGAGGAGATCATCCTCTGGTGCTCGTGGGAATTCAAGTTCATCGAACTGGACGACGCCTTTTCCACCGGCTCCTCCATCATGCCGCAGAAGAAGAATCCCGACATCGCGGAGCTGGTGCGCGGCAAGGCCGGGCGGGTGTTCGGCGACCTGACCGCCCTGCTGACCGTGATGAAGGGGCTGCCCCTTGCCTACAACAAGGATATGCAGGAGGACAAGGAGGCGGTGTTCGACGCCTTCGACACGGTGAAAATGTGCCTGACCGCCTTTATCCCGATGGTGGACACCATGCGGGTGCTGACCGGCAACATGCGCAAAGCGGCGGCCGGCGGCTTCATCAACGCCACCGACTGCGCCGATTATCTGGTGGGGAAGGGGCTGCCCTTCCGGGACGCGTACAAAGCGACCGGCACGCTGGTGGCGGCGTGCATCGAAAAGGGGCTGACGCTGGAAACCCTGCCGCTGGAGGAATACCGGGCAGTTTGCGCGCTGTTTGACGAAGGGGTGTACGAGGCGATCAATCTGGACCGCTGCGCGGCCCTGCGCCGGGTGTACGGCGGGCCTGCGCCGGAGAATGTGCGGGCGCAGGTCAAGCGGGTGCGGGCGCTGATCGCCGGATAAATCGCGCTTCGTCTGCGCAGAGGAAAGGAACGGGAGAAAATGACGATACAAGCGGGGATTCTGGGGGCGACCGGCTATGCCGGGGTGGAGCTGGCGCGGCTGCTGCTCCGCCATCCGGGGGTGAGGCTTGCCGCGGTCGGCTCGGTCTCCTTTGAAGGGAAAAAGCTGTGCGAGGTGTACCCCTCCCTGCGGGAACTGTGCGAACTGGAATGCGTGGACGCGGACGAGGTCGTAACGAAGAGCGATGTGGTGTTCGCGGCTCTGCCGCACGGCCTGTCCCAGGATACGGCGGCCGCCTGCGTGGGGGCGGGAAAGAAATTCATCGACCTGGGGGCCGATTTCCGGCTGGACGATGCGGCCGAATATGAGAAGTGGTACGGCTGCGAGTACAAGCACCCGGCGCTGCACGGGCAGGCGGTTTACGGCCTGCCGG
>CAJFQI010000078.1 GCA_904419005.1 Candidatus Avimonas faecium
AAACGGGATCGTTCTCGGGGCGCCGGAAGTTCCGTTATCGGTGCGGCTTGGTTTTATGCGTGAAGCGAAAAAACGAGGCTGTTATACCGTTTGTTCTGTATTGGCAGAGGACGCGGAAGAGTTTATAAAGAGAAAGGGCGGCGAAGCTTGCGATCTGATCGCGGTGAATTCGGATGAAGCGGCGGCATTGGGAAAAGGCGGTGATTATAGGGCTGTCCTGAGGAAACAAAATCCTGCAATCAGCATCATTGAAACAAGCGGCAAAAACGGTTGCACAGTCGATAGCGTGACCGGGAGGATTCATTTTGATGCGTTAGAAGCGGACGTGAAATCTACGGCGGGGGCCGGGGATGCTCTGTTGGGTGGAGTGATTACAGGTTTGGCCTTAGGATTGCCGCTTGCGGTGCGGCAGGATATTTGTGCGATGAATATCGGCATAATCTTTGCTTCGTTCGCCGTAGAATCACCGGACACGATCCCCGCGAAATTTGAGCTTGATGCAATTAATGCGCGGGCGGACAAGAGTGGATTAAAAATAATGATATGAGAGGCAAACTATGAAAATTATAGCGATCAGTGCACATCCCGATGATATTGAGATTAATTGTGCCGGAACATTGGCAAAATATAGCAAAGCAGGCCATGATGTTGTCATGTGCAATATGTGCAGCGGAAATGCAGGACATTTTGTGATTCAGCCGGATGAACTGCAGAAGATCAGACAAAAAGAAAGCGAACGGTCAGCAGCGATCATCGGAGCGGAACATATTACGCTCGGATATGGCGATATGTCGCTGTATTATCAGTCGAAAGAGGCGCGGGATCGGCTTACCGACGTATTGCGCGCAGTCAAGCCCGATCTGATCATCACACATACGCCCGAGGATTATATGTCTGACCATATAGCGGTTTCAAAGCTGGTGTTCGATGCGACCTTTGCGGCCAGTTTGCCGCATTATCGTACAAGCAGCGGGGAGGGGTTTGCGGATCTGTGTCCGATCTATTATATGGACAATCTAGGGGCATTCCGATTCGAGCCTACCGAGTATGTGGATGTGACGGATACGTTTGAAACGAAAATGAAAATGCTGTCCTGCCATGAAAGCCAAATGAAGTGGATGAAAGAGCACGATAAAATCGATTTTTCTGAAACGGTGCGCACATTTACGAGGATGCGCGGGTTGCAATGCGGGGTTCAGTATGCCGAAGGATTTAAGCAAATGCTCGGATGGGGAAGAATGACCACCGTGCGGTTGCTTCCTTAGTTTTGGATTCTATTTTGCAAAAACAAGCAGGCTAAAGGAAAATGGTCAAGGTGAAGGAACAGGATGCCAAGGAGGAGCAGGACAACGTCGACGGGGACTACATTGTCGATGAAAAGGCCCGCACCGCGACCCTGACCCAGTCGGGCGTCAAAAAAGCCGAGGCGTATTTCCATATTGACAACCTCACCGACCCGGACAATATGACCCTGTCCCACCACATCAACCAGGCTATCAAGGCCAACGGGGTGATGACACGGGACGTGGATTACGTCGTCAAGGACGGGCAGGTGCTGATTGTTGACGAGTTTACCGGCCGCCTGATGTTCGGCCGCCGGTACAACGAGGGGCTGCACCAGGCGATTGAGGCCAAGGAGGGCGTCAAGGTGGAGCGGGAGAGCAAAACGCTCGCCACCATCACCTTCCAGAATTTCTTCCGCCTGTATAAAAAGCTCTCCGGCATGACCGGTACGGCCAAGACGGAATCGACCGAGTTTGAGCAGATCTATAAGCTGGACGTGGTCGAGGTGCCGACCAACAAGCCAATGATCCGCATTGACCATCCGGACAGCGTGTACAAGACCGAAAAGGGCAAGTTCAACGCTGTGATCGAGCAGATCGTTGCGTGCCACGAAAAGGGCCAGCCGGTCCTGGTGGGCACCATTTCGATTGAAAAATCCGAAGCGCTTTCCAAGCTGCTCAGCCGGCGGGGGATCAAGCACGTCGTGCTCAACGCCAAATACCACGATAAGGAAGCGGAAATTGTCGCCCAGGCCGGGCAGCTCGGCGCGGTGACCATCGCCACCAACATGGCCGGCCGCGGCACCGATATCAAGCTGGGCGGCAACGCGGAATTCCTGGCCAAGGCGGAGATGCGCAAGATGGGCATCCCTGAGGAGATTATCACCGAATCGACCGACTTTACCGGCACCGACAACGAGGAGGTCGTGGCCGCCCGCCAGACCTTCCAGGAGCTGGAGCAGAAGTATAAGGAGCAGATCAAGCCCCAGGCCGAAGCGGTTTGCAAGGCCGGCGGCCTGTTCATCCTGGGCACCGAGCGGCACGAATCCCGCCGGATTGACAACCAGCTCCGCGGCCGTTCCGCCCGTCAGGGCGACCCCGGCGAATCCCGCTTTTTCCTCTCGCTTGAGGACGACCTGATGCGCCTTTTCGGCGGGGAGCGGATTACCGCACTGATGGAGACCCTCGGCATTGACGAGGATACCCCGATTGAAAACAAGATGCTGACCAATTCGATTGAGAGCGCCCAGCGCAAGGTGGAGGAACGCAACTTCGCCATCCGCCGCAGCGTGCTCCAATTCGACGACGTCATGAACCGCCAGCGCGAGATCATCTATTCCCAGCGGGACAAGGTGCTGGACGGCGAGAGCGTGCGGGACAACATCATCGCGATGATTAAGGAGTCGATTGAGGCCAACTGCAAGCTGTACCTGTCGAGCGACGACCAGCACGACACCTGGAACCTTGAAGGCCTGCGCGACTACTACGCCGGCTGGCTGGCAAAGCCGGACGACTTCCAGTTCACCGCCCAGCAGCTGGAGGATACCAGCCGGGAGGAGATCGCCCAGACCCTGACCGACCGGGCGATGGCGATTTACGAGGCCAAGGAAAAGATGTACGGAGACCCCATCATGCGGGAAATCGAGCGGGTGATCCTGCTCAAGACGGTGGACCGCTATTGGATGGACCACATTGACAACATGGACGAGCTGCGCAAGGGCATCCATCTGCGCGCCTATGGCCAGAAGGATCCGGTCGTGATGTACCGCCTGGAAGGCTTTGAGATGTTTGACCAGATGATCGCCTCGATCCGGGAGGACACCGCCCGCCTGATGCTGACCGTCCAGCTCCGCGCCAAGGAGGAGCCCAAGCGGGAGCAGGTCGCCAAGCCGACCGCCACCTCCTCCGACGGGACGGACGAGAAACGGCCGGTCCGCAAGACCGCGGCGCAGAAGGTCGGCCGCAACGACCCCTGCCCCTGCGGCAGCGGCAAAAAGTATAAGAAATGCTGCGGCGCCAAGGACGAGGCGTAAGCCGGCTTGCAGCCGGAGGAGGGCGCCTCGCGCCATGAGTCTGCGCGCCGCCTGGGCTTTGCCGTTTTGTGAGGCGGTGCCGGCTGGCGTATCGGATGCCGGCCTGATGGCAAGAAGCCTCTGTGGCCGCGCTGGATTTTGATAAAAGGACGCAAGGGCGCAAAGGACCATGACATGGCCCGAAATACGGCTTAAAAGCCGCCGGCTTGCTGGCGGCTTTTTTGCGTTGAAAGCAGAGTGAGGGCGATCTGGCGGAAAGCGGCGAGGGGAACTGGCCGCTTTTTCTTCTGCATGGCCTGCCGCCGTTCAGGGGCCTTTTCCGCATCTGCGATGGGGAGGCTGCGCGGGGCACGAACCGTTTTCCATCTGCCAACTTTGCTCTTGAGAAAAAAGCGCCTTCATGGTACAATGCTTTTGTTTGCATCCGGCTCTGTTCCCATAACAGGAGAAGAGCCCAAAATGGGAAAAGCCGAGGCGCCTGGGACGGCTCCGGCCTGTAGCGCGGGAATGGCGCGCCGCCGCCCAGCCCCGGGAACGCTCTGGTATATAAGGAGATGGAAAGATCAATGAAGCTCGGAATCGTGGGGCTTCCAAATGTCGGGAAGTCGACCCTGTTCAACGCGATTACCAACGCCGGCGCACAGAGCGCCAACTACCCCTTCTGCACCATTGACCCGAACGTGGGCGTCGTCAATGTGCCGGACGAGCGGCTTGACCGCTTGGCGGAGATGTACCATCCGGAAAAGGTCACCCACGCGGTCATTGAGTTTGTGGACATCGCCGGCCTGGTCAAGGGCGCCAGCAAGGGGGAGGGGCTGGGCAACAAGTTCCTGGCCAACATCCGGGAGGTGGACGCCATCGTCCATGTGGTCCGCTGCTTTGAGGACGACGACATCGTTCATGTCGAAGGGAGCATTGATCCCCTGCGGGACATTGAAACCATCAACCTGGAACTGATTTTTTCAGACATGGAGATGCTGGAGCGCCGGATTGACAAGACCGCCAAAATGCTCAAGGGGGATAAATCCCTTGAGCCGGAGCTGGCGTTCCTGAAACGGGTATACGCTGCGCTGGAGCAGGGGCTCCCGGCCCGGTCGGTCGAGTGTACGCCCGAAGAGGAAGCGATCCTCGCCACCGTGGCGCTGCTGACCAAAAAGCCGGTGATCTACGCCGCCAACCTGAGCGAGGCGGATTTTACGGGGGATATTGAGAAAAACCAGAATTATCAAAAGGTCAAGGAGCTAGCCGCCAAAGAAAATGCCGAGGTGCTGCCCATCTGCGCCCAGCTGGAGGCCGATATCGCCGGTATGTCGGAAGAGGATAAGGCGCTGTTCCTGTCGGAGCTGCATCTGGACCATTCGGGCCTGGACCGGCTGATCCAGGCGAGCTACCGCCTGCTGGGGCTCATTTCCTATCTTACCGCCGGCACGCCGGAGGTGCGGGCGTGGACCATCACTAAGGGGACCCGCGCCCCCCAGGCAGCGGGCAAGATCCACTCCGATTTTGAGCGCGGCTTTATCCGGGCCGAGGTGGTTTCCTACGACGATTTGATGGCCTGCGGCTCGATGACCGCGGCCAAGGAAAAGGGGCTTGTCCGTTCGGAGGGCAAGGACTATGTGATGCAGGACGGGGATATCGTCCTGTTCCGTTTCAACGTATAAGCCGGCGTGGACGGCGGGCAAGGGCAAGACGTACGGGTTGTTTATATGGACACCGGCGCTGTTGAAAAGGGAGGATGCCGCGGCCCTTTTGGAGCTGCTGCGCAGCGGAAGCTGGCGGCAGGGAGAGCCCGTTTGCCTTTATGATTATCGCTTTGAAATATTGGGGATCGTGCTGGGGCGTCATTCGGACTGCGGCGCCGTCTATAACGAAATCAGCGGCCCCTGTCCAGCTCAGTGAAGAGGAGCGCGTGTGGGTAAACCGTCTCCTGGATTCTGTTTCGTGGCCGCCGCAGCCGGCCCCCATGACACGCGGCGGTAGGCCTTCCGGCCCTAGGATGAAAGGAATAACCGCATCGCTTGCCTTTGCAGTGATAACGGCAATTACGGCGGGAACCGCCGTTCAACCTCTTGCTGGCGAGCGGCGGCCAGCTCCCTGTCGGCCGCTGTGGCGCCGGAGGCTTCCCGGCCGGTGCTGTGGATTCTCGCCGTCCTTGCCGGCGGCGGAAGGGAAGCCGATCCATCCGAAAAGGGACACGTCCCTTTTTAGCTCCTTGACAGGCTCCGATTGCCGCCTTTCCAATTGGCGCAGAGTTATGGTATACTTTCCATAAAAGGGATCCAGACTATTGGGTAGGACAGGAGGGGATTGCGTTGCCCAGCAGCGAGGAATTTACCTACCCCGGCTCCGACGGGGTGCATACGATCGCCGCCACCCTGTGGAAGCCGGACGGGCCGCCCTGCGCCGTGCTGCAGATCTGCCACGGGATGAGCGAACACACCGGCCGATACCGCTGGTTTGCCGAGCAGATGGCGGCCCGCGGCTTTGCAGTGGCGGGGGACGACCATCTCGGGCACGGGCGCACCGCCTCCTCCAAGGAGGAGCTGGGCTATTTCGGCCCAAAGGACGGCTATCTCCATATGGCGGAGGACGAGCACGGCCTGCGGAGGGAGATGGAAAAGCGGTACCCCGGACTGCCGTACTTCCTGCTGGGGCACAGCATGGGCTCCTTTATCGCCCGGCTGTATATTTCCCGGTACGGGCAAGGGCTGGCCGGCTGCCTCTGCTGCGGAACCTCCGGCCGGAACCCGCTGGTCAAGCCGGCAATCTTGCTTGCAGACCTCGTGATCCTTTTGCGGGGAGGGAAAACGCGGGGAAAATTTCTGGATAAGCTTGCCTTTCGAGATTATAACAAGCGCTTCGCCCCTGTCGTCACCGGGCACGAATGGCTGTCGCGGGATGCGGAAGTGTATATCCCCTTTGCCAACGACCCGTACAGCGGCTTTGTCTTTACCAATGCGGGGTTCCGCGATTTGTTCCGCCTCCTGAATGCGGTGACCGGCCCGAAATGGAGCGGCCGGGTGCCGAAGGATCTGCCGGTGATCCTGCTGTCCGGCGGGGATGACCCGGTCGGGCAGTACGGCAAGGGCGCACGGCAGGTATACGGATGGCTGAAGGATTCCGGCGTGCGGGATTTGACGCTGAAGCTGTACCCCGGCGCGCGGCACGAGCTGCACAACGAGCTCAACCGGGACGAATTTGTCGCGGACGTGACCGCGTGGATGCGCAAGCGGATGGGATAAGGACATACGAAAGGAGCGCCGGCCGGCTGGCCGGCGCTCCCGCCTTTTATTTGTCCCCTTCTAAAATGTTTTCCGCATACCGGCGCAGCGCGTCGTAGGTGGTGACGTTGCTGGTGCGCTGCGCAATCATCCCCTGCACATAATCCGGCAGGGAAAGGAAATAGGATTTGGCCTGCTCATTGCGGCTGAGCAGGTCGTTCAGATTCCGGTAATTCTGCACCGCTGCTTTTCTCCTTCCCGGCGCGTTCCTTCCGCCGCGCCACATACTCCTGCATCTCATCAAACGAGCCGATATCCCGGCGTTCAATCTGCCTTTGCAGCTCCTTGGGCAAGCCGTGGAAAAATTCATAGCAGCTCAGGTTTTGATCCAGAAGATCGGACAGCCCGAGCTGGTAGCTGCCTTCCAGCATGTGCGTCCCGCCTTTTCGTTTGGTTTGTTGACCGGCGCCGCAGCGCCGGTTTTATTTTCTGCGGTTTTTACCCCGTTACCGCTGGGAAACGGCGGAGAAGAAATTGTTAAATTTTAAAAAAGCGTCTGCGGGCCAGTAAACACGCATAATATGGCGATCGGAAGAGATAAACGTATGTAGAAAATGCCGGCGCTGCCAAGGATGCACATGGTTTCCTTCCCGCCCTCAAGGCGGCGTTGTGCGGCCGGGGAGATTCTGTTATGATAAGGGCGTCCCTTCGGAGAGGGACGGCAGCCCCGCGGGCTGAATAAAGCGGCTCCCACCGCAGAAATGAGGAATAACTATCAAAACGGCAACACGGCGGCTTCCCCGGCTGCCCGGAAGGGCCCATGCCCGTGGATGCGGCCACGATACAATGAACAAGAAAGGAACAGGGATAGAATGAAACACATCACTAAAAAGAGGGTGCTGGCGGTGGCAATCGCCACCCTGCTGTCGGCGGCGGTCTTTTGGTTTATGCTGCCGGCCATTAACCCGCTCGACCCCAATTTCTGGCTTTTCCTGCTGATTGTCGTGGCCGCCTATGCCGCCGCGATCCTGTTTACCGGCGACCGCCGGGCGTTCGGCACGACCGCCCTCAAGGTGGGCAGCGGCAAAAACGCACAGACGATTGAGCTGCCCCTGCCGAAGGCCAAGGGGCTGAAAATTGCCCTCCTTGTGGTGCTCGGCGGCCTGGTGGTCGCTGGTATCCTTTGGGTAATTGGGCTGCCGATTTTCAACGCCTCCCGTTACAGGGACCTGCTCGTCCGGGAGGAGGGCAGCTTTACGGAGGACATTGCCGAGCTGTCGATGAACCAGATCCCGGTCGTCGACCGGGATACCGCCCAGCGGCTCGGGGCGCGCAAGCTCGGGGAAATGTCCGACCTGGTCTCCCAGTTTGAGATCGCCCCCGATTATACCCAGATTAACCTAAACGACCGCCCGGTGCGGGTAACGCCGCTGGTGTACGGGGACTTCATCAAATGGTTCAATAACAGCGGCGAGGGCATCCCAGCCTATATTGAGGTGGATATGGTCACCCAGGAAACCAGCCTGGTCCGGCTGGAGCAAGGGATGAAGTATTCCCCCTGCGAATACCTGATGCGGGATCTCGGGCGGTATCTCCGGTTCCATTATCCCACCAAGATTTTCGATAACTTCAGCTTTGAGGTGGACGAGGACGGCACCCCCTACTGGATTGCGCCGACCATCCGCTACCGCATCGGCGTATGGGGCGGCCGGGACATCGGCGGCGCGGTGCTGGTCAACGCCGTGACGGGGGAGCACCGGTATTATCCGCTGGAGGAGATCCCCCAGTGGGTGGATCAGGTTTTCCGGGCGGATATCGTGATTGAGCAGCTGGAGTACAACGGCAAATACCAGGACGGCTTTTGGAATTCCTACTTTGGGCAGAAGGGCGTGCTCCGCCCCACCGAGGGCTACAATTACATCGCCATGAATGACGACGTATATCTGTATACCGGCATGACCTCGGTGGCCAGCGACCAGTCCAACGTCGGGTTTGTGCTGGTCAATATGCGCACCAAGGAAACCAAGTTCTACAGCGTGCCCGGCGCGGAGGAGCTGTCCGCCATGTCCTCGGCGGAGGGGCAGGTACAGCACCTCAACTATACGGCGACCTTCCCGCTGCTGCTCAATGTCGCCGACCGGCCGACCTATTTCCTGTCGCTCAAGGACGCGGCGGGGCTGGTCAAGATGTACGCCTTTGTCGATGTGGAGCGCTATCAGGTGGTCGGCACCGGCGCCACGGTGGACGAGGCGCGGGACAGCTACGTCAAGGCGCTTTCCCAGGAGGGAGACGTGGATGCCGGCGGCGGGGAGGAGAAATCCGGCGTCATTGCGCGCATCTCCTCCGCTGTGGTGGACGGCAACACCCACTACTACTTTACCCTAGAGGGGGAGGAGACGGTGTATATAGCTTCCATTGAGGTATCCGACCGGCTGCCCTTCCTGGCCCCGGGGGACTCCATCGCCTTCCGGTACACCGGCGGCATAGACGGAGCCGCCGAGGTCCTGTCCGTGCAGTAAACGGCCTGCCTCAAGCAAGGAAAGCGCCGGCTCAACTATCGGTTGAGCCGGCGCTTT
>CAJFQI010000079.1 GCA_904419005.1 Candidatus Avimonas faecium
CGATGTTTTCCCGGCTGATGTCGTAGCTCCCGCCGAGGATGATCGCGTTGATGGTGATTTTCGCCCAGAGTTCCAGGCTTTCCATGCGGTAAAAGGCGGTGAGCACATCGCCGCCGACGGCCAGCGCTCCGTGATTTTCCAACAGCATCACGTCGTGCTGGTCCAAATATGGCTCGATAGCATCCGGCACCTCGACCGTGCTCGGCGTGCCATAAGGCGTCAGCGGCACGCTGCCGATTACCGACACATCTTCAATCATATTGTACATATCCATGCTGCGGTGAGCTACGGCAAACCCGGTCGCACCCGGCGGATGCGCGTGAATAACGCTTCCCACATCCTCCCGCTTTTCATAGCAGCGGAGATGCATCTTGATTTCACTGGATGGGCGAAGCCCCTCGGCCGCCTCAAGCACCTCCCCTTTCGCGTTAACGCGGATCAGCTTCTCCGGCGTGATGAAGCTTTTGCTCATCCCGGTCGGAGTCGCCAGAAAGGTGCCGTCCTCCAGCCGGGCACTGACGTTGCCGTCGTTGGCGGCGACCCAGCCGAGCTGCCACATCTTATGGCAGACATCGCAAATTTCGTCCTTGATTCGTTCAATTCCCATAGAATCACTCCCTACAATCCCTATTATACTATTGCATATGGAAGATTTCTTGGTATATAATGCTTATCAATAGGACAATATTCACTTTTTCTGCTTTGTATAAAATCGGGAAGAAGAGAAAAGAAGAGAAACGGAGACAATATGCGGTATCTTGCCAGCCATGAAAACAGCCCGCGCGGGACATTTGACTTTCCTATTGAATTGTATTATGTGGATTCCAGGCATCCCCGCTATGAAATGCCTTTTCACTGGCATATGGAATGTGAGTTCATTCTGGTTTTGGAAGGCGTCCTGGCGCTTTCTGTTGACGGCGAACCGATCCTGGCCGGCAGCGGAGACTGCGTCTTTGTCCAAAGCGGCGCTATTCACGGAGGAACGCCGAAGGAGTGCGTATACGAATGCCTGGTGCTGGATTGGGAGCGCTTCCTCAGGGAAAGCTCCGTCTGCCGCCAAAAATATGCCGCTGCGTTTGGGCCGGGCGTGCGCATCCAGCCGTATTTTCAAAAGGGCAGCGCGGCGGCGCAAGTGACAAACTCCTTGTTTGAGTGCATGGAAAAAGAGCAGCCCGGTTATGAATTTGCAACCACGGGACTGCTCTGGCAGTTCATCGGTATGGTATTGCAGCAGCATCTCTATACGGCGGACGGCCCCTGCTTGTCCGCCGGGCGGCGCGGGGAACAGATAAAAACCGTGCTTGACCGTATCCGGAAGGATTACGCCCGCCCTTTGACGTTGGACGATCTGGCGGCGGAGGCCGGAATGGCCCCTCGTTATTTCTGCCGTGTGTTCCGCCAAATGCTGGGACGGACCCCCATTGATTACCTCAATTATTACCGCATTGAATGCGCGGCCGAGCTTCTGAGCACTACCGGTGACAGCGTAACCGACATCGCCATGGCCTGCGGCTTCAACGATCCCAGTTATTTTGCCCGGCTCTTTCGGCGGCATAAGGGAGTTACTGCCGGCGCCTATCGGAAAGCCCGCTTAGAGGCTTGACTGCTCCGCCGCCCGAATGAACCTCCGCCGTAAAGCGGAGGTTCAGCGTTTCTTAAAAAGGAGAAGAAGCCCGAGATACAGGCTCACCGCCAGCAGGGTAAAATTGTAGCCGCTGCGGATCAAAAAATAGGCGCCCGCCGTCACGAGCAGGATCAGGGCAGCAATTGACACGGCCTGGACAAGCTGTTCCGCCCTGTCCTCTCCCCATCGGGACGCCAGCGCAAAGGTGAGCGCCTGCCCGCCGTCCAGGGGGCCGACTGGCAGGAGGTTGAAGGCTCCCATCGTGAGGTGGATCAGCGCTGGCACCGCCGCCGGCCCGACCGTCGCCGCCAGGACGGCAAAGGTGAGGAGGTTTACCGACGGGCCGGCCAGGGAGACCAGAAGGCTCCCCCCATAGCTCAGGCGGGCGGCGGGATCCTGGCGCAGGCGCACGCCGAACACCCCGACGCTTACCGCCGCCGGACGGCTTCCCAGGGCAAAGAGGGCAAGAAAATGCCCCGCCTCATGCATCAGTGAAGCGGCAATGCACCACAGCGGCATCCCCGACGGGTCAAGGGAAAGCAGCACCACCACCGCCGCCGGGAACAGCAGGCTGAGCTGGACATCCACCCCGCGGATCCGCAGCTCAAGCATATTCGTCAACCGGGACCACATAGGCAGGATCGTAGGCCACCCCGTTTACCCGGACCTCCACATGCAGATGGGAGCCGGTGGAGTCGCCGGTCGAGCCGACCTTGGCCACGGTTTCCCCAGCGCGCAGGACGGCGTCTTTCTGTACCAGGATCTCCGAGCAATGGGCGTACAGCACTTCAATCCCGTTGCCATGGTTGAGAAGCACATATTTCCCGTAGCTCCCGTTTTCCCCGATTTCCTTGACGATGCCGAAATACATCGCGGCGATCGGCGTGCCGGTTTCCGCCGCGATATCCAGCGCCTGATGGAAGCTAATTCCCCCTTTTGTCGGATTCTCCCGATAGCCGAAATAGGAGGTGACTGTCCCGCTGGGCACCGGCTTCTCCGCCAGCCGGTTGATCGCGAGAGGGGCGAAGGTCGCCCCCTCCGGCGCATAGAGGACCTTGGGCTCGCTCACAGCCAGGTCGTCCCCTCCCGCTGCCGTCGGCGCGGTCGTGGCCGTTGTCCCGCCTCCGGCCGTTGTTTCCCCAGTCGCCGTCGTTGTGCCGCTCGACGCCGGAGCCGTGGAGCCGCCGCCCGCCGCCGTGCTTCCTCCTGTCCCGCCGTCCGGCTCCCCCCCGCCGCTGCCAGGGCTGTCAAGGAGGGCCGCCAGGGTGGCGACAAACGAATTGCTCATCATGGATTCATTAAAGCTTTGACGGAGCTGCGCAAAGGCAGACCCGCCGATTAAGCGGAAAATCAGCGCGATGAGGATGACCGCGACGCAGGAGATGCTCTGTACCGCGATCAGCTGCCAGCCGGAGGCGCCGGCTTTCGGCGTTTTCGTTGGATGCGGCGACCGGCGGGGTCTTTCTTCCGGCATTTTCATCCTATCCTTTCCGGATCCCCGCCCATTTCCGGCGCGGGGCCTTACAAAATCGGACGCGGCAAAACGCCCGTTTCCTTTGACACGGGACGGGACAGCCGAGACGGCCCCGGCTGCGTTGTCCCACTTTTTGGGAAAGAAGAGGAGCTGCAAAAGCCTGTCTTGCAGCTCCTCTTGCCGCACTTTCCTCCTCATCCACCCTCGGCGGGCGGCTTGCGATCGCCCACCGGGCGGGCCGGGATCAGACGATAATGCAGATCAATCCGCTGCACCCCTCGTTAATGATCCGCTCCACGGTCTCCTTGAGCTTGATGCGGGCGTCGCTTGGCATCCGGTACAGCTTGTTATGCAGGCCTTCGTTGACTAGGCCGTACAGGGACGTGCCAAAGATGTTCGACTCCCAGATTTTGTTGGGGTTCTCCTCAAATTCCCGCAGGAGATAGTTGACTAGATCCTCCGACTGCCGCTCGGACCCGACGATTGGGGACACCTCAGTGGTGATATCCGCCCGCAGCATATGGATCGACGGCGCCTGCGCCCGCAGGCGGATGCCGTACCGGCCGCTCTGCTTGATGATTTCCGGCTCGTCAAGGGTCATTTCCTCCAGCGAGGGCATAACGATGCCGTAGCCGGTCGCCTCCACCTCGTCAAGCGCGTTCTTGATCTTGTCATACTTTTTCTTGATGGCGGCGAGCTCCACCATACAGGCCATCAGCGCCGCTTCGCCGTCAATGGCAAGGCCGGTGGTATCCCCCAGCACCTTATAAAACAGATCCGGCTGGATGGTGACGGCGATTGACGCGCAGCCGCGCCCCAGCTCAATGCCGGTCATCCGCGCGCTGTCCACATACTCGCATTGCAGGATATCCCCGGTCATCGCCGACACGTTGCTGATCTTCTGCACCCGCTCGGCGGCGGTGCGCACCGCGTCAAACACCGCGCGGCGGATCGCATTGCTCTTGTCCAGCCCGGTCAGCCACTTCGGCAGCTCGACCGCGATCTCCCGCACCGGGAACTCAAACAGCACCTTTTCCAGGATGCGGCGGATCTCCGCCTCGTCCATTTCAAGGCAGTTGACCGGGCAGACCGCCACGCCGTACTTGGACTCCATGGCCGCCGCCAGGTTCAGGGTTTCCGGGGAGGTGGGGTTCACCGTGTTGAGCAGCACCACAAACGGCTTGTGGATTTCCTTGAGCTCAGCGATGACCCGCTCCTCCGCCTCCTCATACTCCTCCCGCGGGATCTCGGTAATCGACCCGTCGGTCGTCACCACCAGGCCGATGGTCGAATGCTCGGTAATGACCTTCTGGGTGCCGATTTCCGCCGCCATGTTGAAGGGGATCTCCTCTTCAAACCAGGGCGTTTTGACCATGCGGGGGGCGTTGTTCTCAATATATCCCAGCGAGGACGGGACGATATAGCCCACGCAGTCGATCAGGCGGACGTTCATGGTTGCCGTGCCGTCCACGGTAATGGTCACCGCCTGCTCCGGGATAAATTTCGGCTCGGTGGTCATGATGGTACGTCCGGCCGCCGACTGGGGCAGCTCGTCGGTCGCGCGGTCGCGGCGGAAATCACTTTCAATGTTCGGGATAACCAGCGTATCCATAAAGCGCTTGATAAAGGTGGATTTGCCGGTGCGCACGGGCCCGACCACGCCGATGTAGATGTCGCCCTGCGTGCGCTGGGCGATGGTATCGTAAATGTTGGTTCCTTCCATCCTATTCATCCCCCTCTCAGCATAACGGCACAAGCAACATGGTGTCCTTGGTCAGCACATCGCCGGGCAGCGCGTTTTCTTCGATCACGGCGTCCATTGACGTATGGCACGCCTTGGCGATGTCCCAAAGGGATTCCCCGCTGCTGGCATAATAGATCTTCAGCGCCGCCTTTTCCGCCGGGAAGGAGGATTCTTCCTCGGCGCTGGCCGACGTCACCGCCATAAAGCTGTCCGATGCATAGCAGCGCCGCGCCACCGACAGCTCGGCACGGATTTCCACCCGGCCGGCGCCGGCCATGCTGTAATCGACATCCGTCACCCGGATATCCGATTCGACCGCATCGCAGTCGTCGTCAAATTCCAGGGTAAAGTCGCCCGGACGCTCAAAATAGGAGGCGATCCCCTGTGCGTCTTTGGCCAGCATCGCAATAGTCATACGGCCGGTAATCTTGGTGCGCCCTTCCTCGCAGGATTCGGAAACGGGGGCCGCATCGCACCAAATATCCATCACCTGCGCCACGCCGTCCTCGGGCAGGTCAAGCGTTTCCTTAATCACGGAATCGCTGCTGCGGACCGCCTTGAGGCATTCGGCGTCCAGCCGCTTGGTTTCCAGGCGGAGGGGGCAACGGGTGGAATAGGCGTCGGTCACCACTTCCGCCATCCCGTTGCGGAAGCACTGCACGCAGGCGGTCAGCTTGACATTGACCTCAAGCAGGCGGTTCTCCCCGTTCTGATTCTGGGTGATGGCGATGTCGCAGGACACGACGTCCAAACGCACATCGCACTGCCATTCCTCATCCAGGCCGTCCACGTCAATGATCTGGCTGAAGGGGATCTCGTGCCGCACCAGCTGCGTTTCCCCCGTGTCGGCGTTGCCGATATACAGGTTTTTCAGCAGCAGGTCGCCCTTAATAATCATTTTGTTCGCCAGCAGCTTGCAGTCGTTCAGCACCGGCACCGCGTCGCTGCGGACAAGCGCTTCCGCCGCCGGCTTGCCCTGGCCCAGCTCAAGGACCTCGTTCAGGGTGAAGGATTTCTCGGCCGATGCGGCGGGGACGGAATAGGAGACAACGTTCTTTTTGGTGTAAACCGAATCCCCCGTGATGCCGGAAACCACGTCGACTCCCCCCTCCGCCAGCAGCTTCAGGCGGACGCTGAAGGCACCGTGGACATCCAGCCGGCGCGGGCTGGTGGCGCGGCAGTTGCAGTAGTCGGTTTTGGCGCTCACCCAAGCGCAGGGCACGCCGGCGCCCGCTTTGACCGGGAAGGTGCTGGTGAAGGGCTTGGTAAACTCACAGCGATGCACGCAGCGCCGCGCTTCATCCAAATACAGCACCTCCATCGCCGCCACACCGTCCACCAGCATCCGGTCGCCGCTGAGCTGCTTAGATTGGACGACCGGGCGCAGCGTGCATTTGAGCACCGCCGCAATATCCGGGAAATAATCGGGCAGTACAAAATCGCAGTCAACCGGGCGTTCGTCCAATCCGTCAAACAGGGTTTCCGGGACGGCAACGGCTTTGTTTATCACCTTGAAATCCATGTGGGCTCCTCTCCTTTGCGCTTTCTCTACGACCAATATATGTGACCTGTCCACCGAGTATGACGCCGCCTTTCACATTTTTGGCACAAAAATACCGCCTGTGCATAGGTGCTGCGTCCCTTACAGCAAAGCCTATGCACAGGCGGCCCCCGTTATCCCCAAGAATCCGACTCGCCGCAACAGACAGGCCGTTTTCCGGAACGGCCCGTCGGCAAGATCAGAAGCTTTTAAAAATGATTGGCAATAAAATGCGGTTTTGAGTAAAAAATACCCCGCAGTGCCGGGGAAGCCGCCGCTTCCTCCGGCAAGCGGCCCGCAAAGCACAGCTCCTCCAGCGCCGCGGTCCCGACTATCAGCCGGGAAAAATCGCCGATCGTCAGGGAAATGTCCGGCGCGTCCTGCGTCTTTGCCACCTGCTCGGCCCGTCCCTGCCGGTAAACGACCCGGTAAGCGCCGGTATTTTCCGTAAGAATGGGATCTTCCACGGCGATCACCGCTTCGCCGTCGCCGCGATATCTGGCAAGCTCAAGCACTTTGCATACATCAATCACCCGCACCATGCCGTGAAAACGCCTTTCGCGTCGGGCGCCGCGCAGCTCCCACTCTGGAATTAACGGAGTGATCGTGCGATCCAGCGGCAGGGGGAAGCAAAGGTAGTCCGCATACGCTTGAAAGGCGTAAGTCAGGTTCAGCAAGCCGCAGAAGCCCTGGAAATCCGTAAAAAAGAAATGGTCGCAAAGCAATTCCCGGCTGTCCTGGGTAAAAGTCATGGCTCCTTTGGGAAGCCCTTGATTGTCAATCCAAATGTAAGTATATTTGCCATCCTTTTCCGGCCGGGAACAGCCCAGCGATTCGTAGTCCATATCTTCCCGCGCCACCATCATGTTGTATCCGGCGGCAAAGGCATTGTAAACTGCGCGGAATTCCGCAAGATGTTCTCCCTTTTCCAGAAGGACCGCCCGCCCGGAAATCCCTGGAAAGGGGAGCCGGTCGGGAACCGGAAGGCGGATATCCATTTGCTCACAGCCCAGCCCGTATCCAAACTTGGCATAATAGGCGGTGCTGAAGGGATATAGGTAGGAAAAGAGCGTCCCCTCCTCCCTCATCTGCTGCAAAACGGCGGTAAAGCAGGCGCGCACCGCCCCCCTGCGGCGATAAGCAGGCAGGGTGGCTACCCCGCCGATCCCCCGCATCGGCACGACCCGCCCATCAAAGAAAACGGGATACGGCGTGGCCGTCAAAACGCTCATCATGGTTTCGTCGTCGTCCTCAAAGGCTGCCCAGCGTTCCATAAAATAGCGGTCAAAGCGCCCGCAGGGCGTCTCGCGAAGGGCCCTGCGCCGCTCTTCATTGGTGCGCTCGTCCTGCATGGCAAATCCAAACGACAGGTGAAACACTTCGTCGGCGCGGCGGATCTCCGAATCCCGGATTTTACGAACGATCATACCTTTCCCTCTTCCGCTATATAAGTAAATATCCGGCAGAACGGCCGGGCTGTGTCTGTCAGCATGGCTATTTTACCAAGGCGGGATGAAAAAGGCAACCGATTTGTTGGCGGACAGCCGCAAGCTTTGATTACAGAACTGTAGGAATTTCCTTTGAAGGATTTACAAATTTGTCTTCTTTGCCCCGCCGCCTTGTTTTTCGGCCCGCCCTGTGGTATGCTGGGAACGATCTATGGGATTTGCCGTAAAATCCAGATGATCCTTCTCAATAGATCGGATAATTGAGGTGCGTATTCATGAAAAAGATACGAAATTCCTTTCTTGCCGCCCTGTTTCTTTGCTTAGCCTTCCTTCTTCCCGCAGGAGTATCCGCGCAGAAAGAGGACCCGACCGGCGAAGCCCAGGCGGAGGAAATTACCCAAAATTGTACGCTTTCCGCCACGGAAAACACGCAGGCACTGGCCAATCTGAAGGATGGTACGGTCACCACGGTCTGGAAAGCGTGCGCCGGAGCTTCCCTTACCATTTGCAGCGAAAAGCCGATCGCAGGGCTGTATCTCTCCTGGGACCGGGACGCCGTGAAATGGTCGCTCAGCGCCCAGCGGAACGGCGGGACAAGCTTTTTAACCGATGGCGGGGAGGATGGGTTCCTGCACGAATATGTGCCTCTGAAAGAGGAGGAATCCTCCCTGACGCTGACATTTCAGCAGGATGCCGTCCTCACAGACATTGCAGTGTTTACATCCGGCCAGCTTCCTGATTGGGTGCAGCGCTGGGAGCCGATGCTGAAAAAGGCGGACATGCTGGTTTTCTCTACCCATGCGGACGACGAGCTGCTTTGGTTCGGCGGTACGCTGCCGACCTATGCCGGCGAATACAAGCGCAAGGTCCAGGTGGCGTATCTGATTTACCACGGGGCGGCGCGCGGCGAATACTTCCGCTGCCACGAGCTGCTGGACGGCTTATGGACGGTCGGCGTGCGCAATTATCCCATGATCTGGCGGGAATTCGACGATTATTATTGCAGCAGTCTCGCCCAGGCGGAGGCCACCTACGACGTCACCGCTATGCAGGAATATGCGACCATGCTCCTGCGCC
>CAJFQI010000080.1 GCA_904419005.1 Candidatus Avimonas faecium
ATCCCGGCGCATCGGAGCATCCGAAGCCGCGCAGGTCAAAGGTGATCACACGGTACCCGTTGTTGATGAGCCACCGCTGCTGGTACTCGTACATCGCGGCGGCCAGGGGCCATCCGTGGATCATCAGCAGGGTTTCCCTCCCCTGGGGATTGGGGTCGTAAACCGCGATTTTGACATGGTTTTTGACCGGTATCCGTATCATCCGCACCACTCCTTCGTTTTTTCCAGTCTATGCCCGGAGGGGGCGGATGGTCACTCGGCCCGCGGCGCAGGGCACCGGCCGGAAAATCAGGCGCCGGACAGCGCCTTGCCGACGTCCTGCTTGAGCGCCTGCCACGCGTCCTCGTGCTGGACGTAATACAGCGGGCAGAGCTTGCCGGACACATCGTAGTGCCGGATCAAATCCTCCTGCGTCAGCCCGAACTGCTCGCAGAGCCAGGCCGCCAAACGGATCAGGGAGCGGTAGGTAACATCGCTGAACTGGCCGGTTTCGTCAGGATGGCACACTTCAATTGAGATCGTGTCCTTGTTGCGCTGGTTGGTGGCGACCGACTGCTCGTTGAGCGGCAGGCATTGAAGGATCTCCCCCTCCAGGCCGACGATAAAATGGGAGCAGACGTCCACCCCTTCGGTATTGAAATAATTCCGGTTCCCCGCCGCGCTCGACCCGGGGTTGCCCACATAGTGGATGGCCAGCGCCTTGACCGACGTCAACGGGACGCCGGTGCGGGCCTGCGGGTTGTCAATGAATTCCTGGTCAATCCAATCCGGGCAGCGGATGTGGGAAATGTCCACCCCTCCTTCCCCGCTTTCCCCCGGCGCCGCGTACCAAAGCGCGCGCAAGCCCACGCTGAAGGCGGCCGCCGCCGTGATGCAGGCCAAAACCGCCGCCCCTGTCAAAAGGCGGCGGCGACGGCGGGCGCGGAGCTGTTCGCGGCGCAGCCGCCGTTTTTCCTTGATCTCCCGCCAAAGCCTCTCCTCCTCCTGCCTGTCCAAAGGATAGGCAGAGGAACCGGCGGGACCGCGCTGTTCTTCGCTTTTTGCGGACGGCCCTTCGTATTTGACAGCCATATCGTTTTCCCCTTCCCCTGTCCGTTGCCCTGCCCCGGGACGATCTTCCGTCCGCCGCCGGCTTCCAAGAATTCCCGGGCGGCGGTCCCTACTCTCTGCTTAAAGCATACCGCAGAAAGCGGATCCCGCCTAGATATATATTCTTAGGAAACCCTTAAAAAGAACCGCCTGCCGTCCAAAAAGCGCGCGGCACCCGTCTCTGGGCAGGAGGGGAAGCCGCCATCCCGCCCGGCCGGAACGGCCCAGCCTTCCGCCCGGAGCCGCAAAGTCCCCAGCCTTCCGGCTGGAGCCGCAAAGTCCCCAGCCTTCCGGCTGGGGACTTTGGGGGGTTATGCCTGCTGCACAAATTCGCACAGCTGTTCCAGGCTATGTATGTAAAGGGCGGGCCCGCCTTCCCCTCACGGTTAAGCCAGAAGGAAGTAAAGCCCTGCTCCCTCGCGCCGTCGGCCTCCGGCCGGCAGTCATCGACATAGAGGCTTTCCTCCGCCGTCACCCCCTGCGCGCGGAGCGCCGCCTCAAAAATCACCGGGCTTGGCTTGCCCGCGCCGACGAGGGAGCTCGCCGTAAACGAGGTAAAGTACTGGGCGATGCCGCAGCTTTGCAGCGTCCTTTCCAGGCTGGGCGGGGAATCGCTGATTACGCCTAAGCGGTACCCCTCGCCGCGGAAATATTCCAGCACCTCCCGCACCTCGGGATAAACCCGCTTCTTGGTATACCAAAGATGCTGCACCAGGAAATCCGCCCGCTCGTCCCGCTTTTGCGTAATGCCCATATCATCAAAAACGTACAGATACCACTGGCGAAAAAACGCCAGCTCCTGCTCCTCGGTCTTGTAGGGGGCAAACGGGAAGCCGCCGTCCATGACCTTTTGGAACATCCGCATAAAGTAGGCGTCGGAGCCGTCAAACGGCCTGCCGCTCCATTCCCGCAGCTTTTCCCTCCGGAGCGCCTCCCACGCTAGGTCGTTTTCCGTCAGCGTCCCGTCCCGGTCAAAAAACACGGCCTTATACCGCATGGTTCGTCACTCCTCCTATCGGCGGCGCCCTGTTACGCCTTTTTCCGCAGGCGCTCCACCAGCGCCGGGTCGGGGGTGACGTAAGCCGTGCGGTTGGTCTCATAAATCACCATGCCAGGCTTGGCTCCTGCCGGCTTTTTGACGTTGCGCGCCTCGGTGTAATCAACCGGCACCTGCTGCGAACCCGCCGCCTTGGAGTGGAACGCGGCCAGAACCGCCGCCTGCTCTAGCGTGCGGTCGGGCGGCGTCCGTCCGCCGGTGACAACGATGACGTGGGAACCGGGGATGTTTTTGGTGTGGAACCAGATGTCGCTCCCCCGCGCGGTGCGCAGGGTCAGGCGGTCGTTTTCCACGTTGTTGCGCCCCACCAGGATGGGGAAGCCGTCGTCCGACAGGAATTCCATCGGCCCCAGCGGCGCCGGCGGCTTCTGCCGCCCCCGCTGCAGCCGGAGGTAGCCGCCCGCCGCCAGCTCCTCCCTCAGCTCGTTCAGTTCCCGGAGGGTGACGGCGCGGGATAGGGCGTCGAATACCGTGTCGATATAGGCCAGCTCCTCCTCCCCCTGGGCGATCTGCTCGGCCAGCACCCGCTCGGCCGTCTGTGCCTTGCGGTATTCCTTATAATACTTCTGCGCGTTCTGCGCCGCCGACAGCGCCGGGTCGAGCGGCACGGTCAGCGTCCCGCAGTCCGGATCGTAGTAATTCACCAGCTCGGCGCGGGACGCTCCCTTGGGGATGGAGTGCATATTGGCATGGATCAGGTCGCCGTAAATCCGGTATTTTTCCCGGTCGCCCGACTTGGCTAGCTCCTGCCGCTGGTGGCCGAGCTTGCGGGCCGTGCGCTCCGAGGCGTTGGTCAGCACCCGCAGCATATCATGCGCCCGCTGCTTGGTGCGCTCCGCCTGGTCGCGCTGGGCGTAAAATGCGTCCAGCAGGGCCGAAAAGCTCTCCATCTCCCGGCCGACGGCGGAAAGCCCGTACTGCGTGATGGGCAGGAAGCTGAAGTCCAGGGGCACGTTCTGCTCCTTGTATAGGATATAGGGGACCCGCCCCTCGCCCGTCTCAAACGCCGCCTTGACCCGGGCGATATAAAAGCGGGCGCGGTCCTGCTCCTCCGATGTGAGGGAATGCGCCGGAGTGTCCGCCCCGCGGGTGGCATAATGGGCAATCTCCCGGCAGATCAGGGGGGACAGGCCGTGGGAGGCCGCCAGCAGCGCCTTGGAAAAGGGCGCGTCCCGCCCCGCCAGCGCGCAGGAAAGCAGCTCCTCCGGCGTGCACTGGGACAGGTCCTGCTTTCCCGCCTCGGCCGGCGGCGGGGAATACGGCAGGCCGGGCAGCACCGGGCGGACGGAGGACATCTCCAGATCGACCCGCTTGATCGCATCCACCACGACGCCGCCGGCATCAATCAGGATAATGTTGGAATGCCGGCCCATAATCTCAACCGCCAGGGTGAGGCGGACGATCTCCCCCAGCTCGTTGACGCAGTCAAGGTCAAAATACAGCGCCCGCTCCAACCCCGGCTGGCGGATGGCGATCAGCCGCCCGCCGGAAAGACGCTTGCGCAGCAGCATACAGAACATCGGCGGGGAGGCCGGGTTTTCCAGCGGGATTTCGGTAAAATGCACCCGCGGCGAATTGGCCCGGGCCGAGAGGTACAGCTTCTTTACCCCCGCCCGGGTGCGCAGCGAAAGGATCAGCTCCTCCCGCGAGGGCTGATGCACCTTATCAACCCGGGCATCGGGCAGGGAGTCCACCAGCTCCTGCCGCAGGCAGTATAAAAATGCGCCGTCCAGCGCCATGTTCATCGTCCCTTTCTGTCCATTGTCCAACAGATCCGGCCTGTGCGGCTGGATCCGGCCTATCCCTCCGGATTCCGCCGGCGAACCATCACCCCATAGGGGCAGCGCTCCTTCGCCGTTTCCACCCGCAGGGCGGGAAAGGCCTCCCGCAGCCGGGCGGCCAAGGCCTCCGCCATCCAGATTTCGGTGTGGAAATGCCCCGCGGCGACGACGGTCGCGCCGGAAGCCGGCCAATCGTGGTATTTCAGCTCCCCGGTGACAAAGGCGTCGGCTTGCTCCAGCAGCGGGGCCATAAAGTCCTCCCCCGCGCCGGAGCAGAGGGCCACCGTTTCCACCGGGCGCTCCCCCGCCTGCCACTGGACGGCCGGGGCCTCCAGCCGGTCCATCACATAGGCCGCAAACGCCGCCGGCGGAAGGGGGGCGCCCAGGCCTCCCAAGCGGCTGATCCCGTCCGGCGCGGTGCGGACGTCATTAAGGGCCAGCCGGGCGGCCAGGGCGTCGTTGACCCCGCCCGGCGCCGCGTCAAGGTTGGTGTGGGCGGCGACGGCGGCAATCCCGGCACGGGCCAGGAGATACGCCGGGTCGTCCGCCAACAGCCGCTTTTTCCCCCCAAAGATGACCGGGTGGTGGCTGATCAAAAGCTGCGCCCCCGCCGCGGCCGCCTGGGCAATCGCCGCCGGGGAGGGATCAAGCGAAACCAGGACGCCGTCCACCGGCGCATCGGGGTCGCCCACCAAAAGCCCTACGTTGTCCCATTCCTCCGCCAGAGCGGGAGGGGCGGCTTCGGACAGCCAGGCCAGGATATCGCCCACCGTTGTCAACATGACCATTCCTCCGATTTCTCTATACTGTCTTCCCATCCTTCTCCCCGACAAAGAGGAGATGGCTGCTGTAGCCCAGCAGCTCCCTGCGCTCGCAGGTATGGAAGTGATAAGCCAGCCACGCGTCAAACAGTGCGTCGTCTGCCCCGTCAAGGCAATCCGCAAAATGACAGGACATCCCATTTGAAGCCACAAGATGCCGCGTCTTGAGCGGAAACTCCGCCATCAGGGATTCGATTTCCTCCAGGGTGGACATCTCAAACACCATCTCCGGCACGCTGGCGCAGTGAAAGTCCTTGGTAATCAGCCCGTTTTTCAGCCCCTCGGCCAGATGCCCCTGCCGAAGCCCCCAGCTCAGGATTGTCGCGTCGTTCATAATAAAGGCGGCGTAGAGAAGCCCGCCGGGCTTGGTCACCCGCAGGGCCTCCGCCACGGCGCGCCGCTTATCCTCGGGGGAAAACAGATGGTAGAGCGGGCCGAGCAGCAGGGTGCGGTCAAACCGGTTATCCGCATAGGCGGAAAGATCGCAGGCGTTGCCCTGCCGGACGCACAGGTCCATCTCCGGCGTCCTGTGCTCCTGAAGGACTGCGATGTTGTGCTCCACCAGCTCCACCGCGTCCACCGAATATCCCTGCGCCGCGTAATGCCGGGAATACCGCCCGGTACCTGCGCCGACCTCAAGGATCCGCATCCCCGGGCGGAGATACCGGTCGATATACCGCAACGTCGTCAAAAATTCCACGCGGGACGAACGGCGGGCAAAGCGCTGTTCCTCGTCGTATCCTTCATAAAAGGCGTTCAAATACGCGGTGTCCATCGGATCTTCTCCTCCCGTCCGGCACGGCGTGCTCACTCCGCGTACTGCTCGCCGTAGCCGTAATGCTCCACGACGTAATCAACGTCCTTATCCCCGCGGCCGCTCAGGCAGGCCAGGACCGCGCCGGTTTTTCCCTCCCGGGCCAGCCGCATCGCATAGGCGACGGCGTGGGCGCTTTCAAGCGCCGGGATGATCCCCTCGTACCGGGAGAGCTGGAAGAAGGCGTCGACCGCCTCCTGGTCGCCGACCTGGGCGTATTCCACCCGGCCGAGGTCGTGCAGCATCGCGTGCTCCGGCCCGACGGAGGGGTAATCCAGCCCGCTCGCCACCGAGTAGACCGGCGCGGGGCCGCCGTCCTTGTCCTGCAGCAGGTAGCTTTCAAACCCGTGCAGGATCCCCTTCCTGCCATAGGCGATAGAGGCTGCGTGCTGCCCGAGCCCGGTGCCGGCGCCCAGCGGCTCCACCCCCACGATCCGCACCGGGTCGTCCAGGAAGGGGACAAACATGCCGATCGAATTGCTGCCGCCGCCGACGCAGGCGGTCACCACATCGGGATAGATGCCGGTCATCTCCAAAAACTGCTCCCGCGCCTCCACGCCGATGACGGTCTGGAAATCCCGCACCATCATGGGGAATGGGTGGGGGCCCAGGGCCGAGCCGATGCAGTAGATCGCGTCCTCGTATTCCCGCGCGTAGGCGGCAAACGCGGCGTCCACCGCCTCCTTCAGGGTTTTCAGGCCGTGGGTGACCGGCACCACCTTGGCCCCCAGGATCTTCATCCGGGTAACGTTGGGCGCCTGCTTGGCGATATCCACCTCGCCCATATAGATCTCGCATTCCAAGCCGAAGTAGGCCGCGGCCGTGGCGAGCGCCACCCCGTGCTGGCCCGCGCCGGTTTCCGCGATCAGCTTCTTTTTGCCCATGTATTTGGCCAGCAGCCCTTCCCCCATGCAGTGGTTGAGCTTATGCGCGCCGGTATGGTTGAGATCCTCCCGCTTAAGGTAAATTTGGCAGGTGCCGTTTCCCAGGCGGCGGGAGAGCCGCTCGCAGTGGTAAACCGGGGTGGGGCGGCCCTGGAACTCCCGCCGGATGCGGCGGAGCTCCGCGATAAACTGGGCGGAATGGCAGATTGCCTGGTAGGCCTGGGTAATCTCCTCAAAAGCAGGCTTGAGCTCCTCGCTCAGGTAGCTGCCGCCGTATTCGCCGAACCGACCATTTTCGTCGGGGAACTGCCGGGTATAGCTACGGTAATCCATCGCTGTGTTTCCTTTCCTTCCGCCCATTTGGCATCGGCGGTTTTTGCAATCCGTTCGGTCGTGGCGTGCCAGGCCGCCGTGCCGGATTTCATTTATTGTACACTACTTTCCGCCCGAAGGCAACGTGGAAAGCGGCGGAGGAGCGAAAATCCGGCGTAGGGCGGCCCCAACCGTTCTGGAGGGACGGCGTATCATCCGGCGCCGGGGCGCATATAGATACAAAGCGAACCTTTTGCCCCAGGATCAGCAGGGCCCTGATGAATGCGGGGCAAAACCCAAACGCGCCCCGCCGCTTTTCCCCGGCAGGGCCCGAATCAGAAAGGATGATTTCGCCGTATGAATCCGACCCGTCCAACGCCACAGCCATCCCAAGCTTCCGAGCCCTCCTCCCTGCAGGAGCGCATCCGCCGGTACAGCGAGGAGCTGATGCGGGCCTACCGCCGGCAAAACCCGGCTGCCGCGCCTCCGCGCAACATCACCCCGCCGATGCCCCGCGCCGCCGAGGAGGAAGCCGGCCTTGCCTCCCTGCCCGATGAAGCGGTGCGGGGGGAGGTCCCTCCCGCGCCGCCGTCCACTCCCGCCGCGCCGCCTGCTGCGATGGAAAAGCCGGCGCCTGAGACCGCCCCGGCCGTAGACGAAGGCGCCGGCTGCCGGCCGCATTACCCGGTGGACCCTATGCCCGCGGCAGGCTCCTACGCTTCCTCCTGGCAGCCTGTCTTATCCGATCAAAAAGCAAACAGGGGACGGCCAATTCCCCAAGGGCCGGGCTTTACCCTGAGCCCCGGCATGCCTCCCGTCCAGGAGAAGGCCGTTTGGACGGGCCAAAACGAAGAGGGAACGGCTGAGGAGGAGTATATTCCGCCGATGGTCGTCAGCCCGCCGGAGGAAGAGGAAACAGGCTGGCAGCACCCGGAGGAAGAGAGCGAAGGGGAAAATGAATCCGACGCGATATACGCATTCCCGGGGCGGGCCCAGGCGCGGGAGGTTTCCGCAGCGGGAATGCCGGAGTCCCTCGGGCAGCCGACCGGAGCGCCCAATAACGGCGGGCGGGCGGCTCCCCCTGCCCCCTCCGGAATCCCTGTCCCGGCGGGGACGGAGGATGCCGCCCCCGGCGAGGATGACCCCTTGTCCGACTACATCCCCCCCGCCCCGCCGGAAACCGGCATCGCCCAGCTGCGGGTATGGGTAACGACCGCACGGCAGGCCGTCCCGATTGAGGGGGCACGGGTGGTCATCACCAAGGAGGACGGCGAAGGCGAGGGGCAATTGATCAAGGTTTTAACCACCAACCAGGACGGCAACACCGCAACGGTTGACCTGCCCGCGGTCCCGGCGGAGTATTCGCAGAAGCCGGGATACGCCCATCCCTACACCCTGTATGCGATACAGATCAGCAAGCCTGGATATTTTACCATTCAGAATAACCATGTGCCTCTTTACGGCGGCATTTCTACCATCCAGCCGGTTGACATGACCCCCTTGCCGGAGGAGGCCGGGCTGGGATCCTCACAGGAAATCGAGATCAACGAATCCGCCCCAGAAAATCTGCAATAGGCAGAAAGGGAGGAAGGCTATGATTGTAGAGCCATATATACCGCGCAGCATCACCGTCCACCTGGGGCCTCCCGGCTCCCGCGCGCAGAACATCACCACCACCTTCCCCGAGTACATCAAAAACGTCGCATCCAGCGAAATTTACCCCACCTGGCCGGAAAGCGCGCTGCGGGCCAATATTTACGCGCAGATCTCTTTCGCCCTCAACCGCTACTACACCGAATGGTACCGCAGCCAGGGATATGATTACGACATCACCAATTCGACTGCCTACGACCAGTCGTATGTCCATGGGCGGGATATTTTTGAAAACATCAACACCATCGTGGACGAAATCTTCAACAGCTATATCCGCCGGGAGGGGAACGTGGAGCCTTACTTTGCCCAGTACTGCAACGGCACCAGCGTCACCTGCAGCGGGCTTTCCCAGTG
>CAJFQI010000081.1 GCA_904419005.1 Candidatus Avimonas faecium
TATGGCGCGGAAACACCCGAAAGGGAAAGCTCCCGTGCAGGAGCACCGGTTGGCCGACGACAGCGCGTTGCCGCCGTCGGGGACGGAGATCCGGCGCGGTATCATCCGCAAATGCATCGGCGGCTTCTATTATGTAGAAGCCGCCGATGCGGTATATCAATGCCGTGCGCGCGGTATTTTTCGCAAGCAGGGGATTACGCCGGTCGCCGGCGACCGGGCGGTGATTTCCGTCCTGGCGGATGGCGAGGGCTCCCTGGACGGCATTGAGGAACGCAAGAACCGGCTGGTCCGCCCGCCGGTCGCCAATCTCGATCAGCTTGCCGTGGTTGCTTCGGCGGCGGAGCCGTCCCCCAATGCGCTGGTGATGGACATCATGATTGCGCTGGCCGAGAAAAACCGGATAGAGCCCCTTGTGGTGCTCAATAAGGCCGATTTGCAGGATCCCGGGGAATGGGTGCATCTTTATCAATCCGCCGGATTTTTGGTATTCCCGGTTTCAGCGTGTTCCGGTGCAGGGCTGGAACCTCTGCGGCGGGCACTAACCGGCAAGACAACCGCCTTTACCGGCAATTCCGGCGTGGGAAAATCCAGCCTCCTCAACGCGCTGAATCCCTGCTTCCAGCGGGAAACCGGGGCGATCAGCCAGAAGCTGGGGCGCGGCCGGCACACCACCCGCGTCACGGAGCTGCTGGCTCTTGAGGGCGGCGGCTACATTGTGGATACGCCGGGCTTTACCAGCCTTGACCTGGAACGGACGCAGAGGATAGAGAGGGAGGAGCTGGCGAATTGCTTTCGGGAGTTTCGTCCCTTTCTTGGTCACTGCCGTTTTTCCGACTGCTCCCACCGAAAGGAGATTGGCTGCGCCGTGCTGGAAGCACTGGAACGGGGGGAGATCCCGCGGCAGCGCTATGAGAGCTACGCGGCGATTTATGAGGAAATCAAAGATTGGAAAGAGTGGGATTGATACGGACCTATTTAGAGGAAAAGGCCGCTTACAGAAGGTTGGCGGGATATGAAGGGATCGGAATGTATTTCTTTGCAGGCGTCCGAAAATCGGGAGGGGGGGCGCTGTGTGATCTGTGCCTCCGGGCCTGTGGAGCGCCCGGACAGCCTGCAGGCGTTCCTGCGTCCGGACGACTGGGTGATTGCCGCGGACGGCGGCCTGCGGCTGGCGCGTCGGCTTTCCCTGCGGCCATCGCTTTTGGTGGCGGATTTTGATTCTTGCCGGCGGGAAGAAAACAGCGACGGAATCCCGACGGCGATTCTGCCGGTCCGAAAGGATGACACCGACACCATGGCGGCGGCGCGCATCGGGCTGGAGCGCGGCTTTCGGAATTTCCTGATTTTGGGCGGCACTGGCGGACGGCTTGACCATACGGTGGCGAATTTTGCTGTGCTGGCGTATCTCTGCCGGCAGGGCGCAGAAGCGTTCATGGCTGATGAGCAAGGATGGACGACTATGCTTCTTCCCGGCCGGCATCGGGTGGAAGCCTGCCCAGGCAAGAAGCTGTCTTTGTTTGCTTACGGCGGGATCGTTTCGGGTCTATGGGTAAAGAACGTGGGATATCCGCTTGAAAACGCGGTTTTGACCCCGGATTTTCCCTTGGGAGTCAGCAATGAATTCCAGGGGGATGCGCTGGCGGAGATACAGTTTACCGGCGGGATCCTACAGGTCTTTGTTTCGGAAGAGCGGTGAACGGACGCTTACGGATGGATCCGGGGCTTAAAGTGCTGGGGAAACGGAAGGACAAGTGCCAATAGGCCCGGCAGAAAGGGGGCGGGGATTCTTCCCCGCCCCCCTTTCTGCCGGGTAGGCGCCAAGGCTTCACTTTCTTTCCGGGCTTACTGCTCTATGTAGGTTTCTTTCTTGATGCCAAAAATTTTACGCAGGATTCCGCCGACCATTTTCGGGCTCTTGACAATGACAATTTTCATCGTATACCATCCTCCATTCAATTTCTGACCAGAGAAACGCCAAGCAGTACCAGTGCTGCCGCGGCCAATACCAGGATCAGCTGTGCCGGGCAGAGGGACGCGACCAATAGCCCCGCGCCGAACGCGGCGAAACATAAGCCTCCGCTGTTGCACCGTCTCATAAAAGAACACCGCCCTTTTGCTGATATGGACCACGGCGATTTCCCGTGTCTTAGTACCAGCATATTCTGCGGCGGCAAAAGTGGTGAATAAAAATCTTCCACGGAATTTTCGGCTCAGGAGGACGATCAATAGGAAAACGATCCGGTTGCGGCTGATCCGAGAGAATGCCACCCCGTTGCCCCGGCTTTGTTCTTATTCTATTCTAAAGGAAGAGAAACCGCCCCCTTTTTCACCATATTCGCCCCTTTGGCGTAGGATGGAGTATCCTGGCTGCCGTGTGAAAGCGCGGACGGGCGCAAAGGGGGCATTATTTATGCGTCGGTTTCAAAGAAGAAAGGGAAAAAAACGGAAATGGGGGCGCCTGCGGCTTTTTTGCCTGCTTTTCCTCCTATGCGCCCTTGGCCTGGTTGTGCTGACCGATGTCCGGATCCGGCCCATGATCAAAACCTATGGCGTGAATCAGGCCACCACAACGGCTACCCAAGCGGTCAATACGGCGGCTCAGCGCGTCCTTGATGAGATGGGGCTGCAATATGCAGACCTCACCTCCGTGACCAAGGATGCGGAGGGGAACATCCTGTCCGTTTCTACCAATACCGCCAACGTCAACCGCTTAAAATCGGCAGTGGGGGAGGCGGTGCTTGAGGAACTGGAAAAGCAGGATTATCAAATGGTGAAAATCCCTCTCGGCAGTATTTGGGGAGGGGGCCTGCTCACCGGCCGGGGGCCGAAAATCTCCATTAAGGTGCCAATGAATTCCACCGTTGCGGTCACCTTTGACAATGCTTTTGACAGTGCCGGCATCAACCAGACGCGCCACGAAATCACGCTGAACGTGAAGGTCACGGTCTACGCCATGCTGCCGGGCGACAGCACAGCCGTTGAGGTGGAAACCGGCTTTACCGCCGCCGAGACGATCCTAGTGGGAGAAGTGCCGGATTGGGCTGCGATTACCCGTTCTTGAGCAATTGCCTTTGCATCCTGGGGCGTGATTTGCTATAATAACCCTCAAGGGCAGCAAAAAGAGATCTCCCGCATACTTTCGGCTCCGCAGGACATGGTAAGGGAGAAAAGGCGTGCCTGCTTTTTCTTAAGAAGCGGCCCGCTGACAGAGAAGGGAAAAGAGGTTGGATAGACGTGGATTTTCAACAGGCCAGCCGCCGGGTTGATGAACTGCGTAGGCAGATCAGCGAATACAGCCGTTTATATTATGAGGAAGATTCCCCCGCGATTGAAGACGATGAATTTGACGCGCTGACGAGGGAGCTCCGGCAGCTTGAGGAGGAATACCCTCAGCTTGTCACGCCGGATTCCTATACGCAGCGCGTGCAGGGGGCGGTTTCAAATCAATTCGCGCCGGTGCGGCACGAGGTCCCCTTGGAGAGCCTGCAGGATGTTTTTTCCTATGAAGAGCTGCGGGACTTTGACCGGCGGGTTCGGGAAACGGTGGAAGAGCCGGTCTATGTGGTGGAGCCGAAAATTGACGGGTTATCGATTGCCTTGGAATATGTGGACGGCCGCTTTGTCCGGGGAGCTACCCGCGGGGATGGGCAGACGGGGGAGGACGTGACGCACAACCTGCGGACCATCCGCTCCATTCCTCAAACGCTGACGCGGCCCGTCCCGCGCATCATTGTGCGGGGGGAGGTCTATATGCCGCGGGAGAGCTTTGCCGCTTTGGTGGAGCGTCAGGAGCAGGCAGGGGAGCGCCCTTTTAAAAACCCGCGCAACGCGGCCGCCGGTTCCCTTCGCCAGAAGGATGCCGCCGTCACGCGGACCAGGAATCTGGATGTATTTATTTTCAACCTCCAGCTTCTTGAGGGGGAGACGGTCTCCAGCCATGCGGAATCTTTGGAGTTCATGAAGGCGCTGGGCTTCTCGATCATCCCCTTTTATTCGGTGCACACCTCTATAGACGATGTGATCGCGGAAGTCGAGCGGATCGGCGAGAAGCGCCGAAGCCTTTCCTTTGATATTGACGGCGCAGTTGTAAAGGTGAATAGCTTTTCACAGCGGGAGCAGCTCGGCAGCACTGCCAAATTTCCCAAATGGGCTTCCGCCTACAAATACCCGCCCGAAGAAAAGCAGACCACCCTTCTTGACGTGGAAATCAACGTCGGCCGAACCGGTGTCCTTACCCCGACTGGGGTGTTTGAGCCGGTGACGCTGGCCGGGACGACCGTCAGCCGGGCTACGCTGCACAATGAAGATTTCATTGCGGAAAAGGGGCTGGCAATCGGGGATACTGTTGTTTTGCGCAAAGCCGGCGATATCATTCCGGAGGTGGTGCGGGTGGCGGCGCACAGCCCCGGCGCCCTGCCCTACCGGATGCCGCACCGCTGTCCCTCCTGCGGTTCCGAGGCCGTGAGGGAGGAAGGGGAGGCCGCCCTTCGCTGCAACAACCCGGAATGTCCTGCGCAGCGTATCCGGAATCTGATCCACTTCGCCTCCCGGGATGCCATGGATATTGAGGGCCTCGGCCCTGCCATGATTGAGCAGCTGGTTTCTGCCGGCCTTATCCGTAATGCTTATGACCTTTACGGATTGCAGCGGGACGAAGTGGTGGCCCTTGACCGGTTAGGGGAGAAATCGGCGGATAACCTTTTGTCGGCGATTGAAAAATCCAAATCCGCCGACCTTTTTCGGGTGATTTTCGCCCTGGGGATCCGCCATGTGGGGCAGAAGGCCGCCAAGCTGCTCGCCGACCATTTTGGCTCAATGGAGGCGGTCATGCAGGCTTCTCTGGAAGAGATCGGCGCCATAGACGGTTTTGGACAGATCATGGCGGAGAGCGTCGTCCGCTTTTTTGCACTGCCGCAGTCCCGTCACTTCGTACAGCAGCTTCGGCAGGCTGGCGTGAATATGCAGCGTCTTGGCGAACCGGAGGGCGAAGGGGGGGAGGCGGACGCCCGCTTTGCCGGAATGACTTTTGTGCTCACCGGTACGCTGCCAACCCTCAAGCGCAGCGAGGCTGCCGCGCTGATTGAGCGCTACGGCGGGAAGACTTCCAGCAGCGTGTCCAAAAAGACGGCGATCGTTTTAGCCGGCGAGGAAGCCGGAAGTAAGCTGACAAAAGCCCAGCAGCTTGGGATCCGTATCGTCAATGAGGAAGAATTCCTAGCGATGCTGAAATAGCGGTATATTCGTTATCAAAGCAAAAACCAGCGGCCGGCAATTGCCGGCCGCTGGTTTGCGTATAAGGATTTGCAGTAATTATTGGCAATACTCTGATTTTGAATTTGTCAGCGAATTTCTTATTCGTGAATGAATTTCATATGTAAACAAATTTTTCATCCGCTTTACAGCTATCAACTTCTTTTGATAATGGGAAGCGTTGACAAAAAAGATACCCGCTACAAGCGCAGGCACAAAACTTCAGAGTAAAGAAAAACCTGCGGTGCATGATTACAGACCGCAGGTTTGGCGGAGAAGGAGGGATTCGAACCCTCGAAACGCTTTTAACGTTTACACGATTTCCAATCGTGCGCGCTCGACCAGCTACGCGACTTCTCCATCTTTTCTGTTTTGTGCGCGTGACATCTTTTTGATATTTACAACGCTAGACTATTATAATGAATCTATTTGCAAAAATCAAGACCTCTTGCATATTTTTTTAATTTTTTCTTTGTCTGGTTGATTGAAAACCAAATTCTGCAATGCGGCACGTGGCCGGCCAATGTTCCCCGCTTCAATGAGGGAAAGGGAGCGCAGGAAATTGCAGATACCAAGTTATTCTTTGTCTGCCAGGACATGATGAATAAGGCAAAAACCTACTAGATCAAGAATCGGATACACTACAGAAACGCTTTTCACTACAATGTATGCTCGGGGGTCATTGCATTGAATCGGATCAAAATAAGAAGCCATGGATTTCCAACAGACGGGTTTCCTGTCTGTTTTTGCTTGTATTTTGAAGAGAATGTCTTTGCGTTCTGTCGGTACTTTTCCTGTTCTTTTGTCTCCTGATCCTCTTGCGGAAAAACGGAATTTTTCGGCATTCCTGGCCCTGTAGGAATTTCCCATTGCCGTCATGCGATGATTTTGAATACAAGAAAGCCGTGGCCTGATGTCCGCGCCTCTTTTGCCTTCAGGCATTTGCGTTGCCGAAGCCTCTCACACCATCAAACCCGCATCGCCAGATGGCTTTGCGGTTTTTGTGCTGTTACCACAGCCCTAGGGGGACAGCGCCGAAAATATCCGCCGGGGCAAAGCTGTGCCGGAGAATCCGCGTATGGCTGTTCCTTCGGGTAGGGGCCGACCATGGATGTTGTATCTCGCAGGGCCACCCATTCCCGCTGGGGATTCTCCGTCCCACAGCGCTAGAACATACGAAAATTCCTGAAAAATTTGTGCGATACATTCCTATATATGTGTATAATTTCATTAATAATAGAGAAGTTGCCAACAAAACGCACAATTATGTAAAACCCCTCTTTTTTTCCTTCCTCCTCTTTGCTATAAATAGAAATGGGAAATATTTCAAAAGGAGGTGGCCTTGACCGATACACCCTGCACTTCAAGGCGAACCCCGGCGGCAGAAAAATACAAAAGGAGAGGAAAGCTTTGAAAAAACGAGGGAGAAAAATCCTGGCGGCCGTTTTAAGCCTGGCTTTGTTTGTACAGCTTTTTCCCCTGTCTATCCTGGCGGAGCAAATCCCCGCCGCTCCCCTGGCCCAGCCGGCGGAGCCGGAGGGTACACAGGATACGCCGGCGCACATCCTGGCGGAGGACGAATCGCTTCGTACCGAGAACGCAAAGCATTTTCGGATGAGCGACGGCACCTATATGGCGGCGGTTTACGAGGTGCCGGTGCATTACCTTGACGAGAACGGGGAATACCAGGATATTGACAACACCCTGGAAAGCGCGGAGACCGGGGAAGCGGCGCTTGAGACCAGGGACAGCGGTCGGAAGGTCAAGTTTGCGAAAAACGCCGGCAAGAAGAAGCTGGTGACCATCCAGGAAAAGGGCTATCACGTGTCCTGGGGATATGAGGGGGCGGCCTCCTCTGCCGCCGAAACGGTGGAAAAGGAGTCCGCGCAGGCCGAAGGGGACGACGCGTTCCTTGCGCTCCCGGCTTTGACCAGCGAGACGGTCTACCGCGAGGTTTTCCCCGGCGTGGATTTACAGTATATCGTTTCCCCCGTCGGGGTCAAGGAGAATATCCTTCTCCGTTCCCCCGCCGCGAAGAGGGAGTTTGCCATACGGTACCAGGTGGGCGGCGGCCTGAAGGCGGTACAGCAGGATGCCCGCACCATCGCGCTGTGCAAAGGGGAGGAAACCGTCTATACCCTGTCGGCTCCGGTGATGACCGATGCGGGCGGGGTAGCGAGCGACGCGCTGACCCTCACCCTTGAGGAAAACCGCGGCGGGAACCTGACGGTGCGGCTGGCGGCGGACAGCGCCTGGCTGGACGACGAGGCGCGGCAGTATCCCGTGGTGCTTGACCCGAGCTTTACCACCGACTATAACGATTCCAGCTCGGTACAGACGCGGTATGTGATGCAGTACGATAAAAACCACGCCGACGGCACCCTGTTTGCTGGCTGGCAGAATGGCGGCATGGGGCAGACGCAATCGCTCATCCGCTTTCCCAGCCTGCCGGCGCTGAGCCGGGGCGATGTGGTGGTGGATGCCTGGATGAGCCTGGCGCAGACGGATTACTCCCATGTCGGCGTCCCGGAATTGCAGGTGGACGTTTATGAAATTACCCAGACTTGGGATTGGGGCAATACGGGCAAACGGTGGCAGACCGGCGGTACGCCGGGCGTCAGCGGCATCGTGCAGGACTATGCCCTGGCGTCCGCATCAACCACTGGCGGCCAGCTCAACTGGAACATCACTCGCTTGGTCCGCCAATGGTACGAGGGCGGCAGGAATTACGGCGTACTGCTCAAGGCGCACGATTCCACTCAGTGGGCGCTGGTCCACTTGGCCTCAAAGTGGACGGTCAGCGCCTTCCGCCCCTTGCTGCAGATCACCTACCTGAACAACAAAGGGCTGGAGTCGTATTGGGATTACACCTCCCAGGACTTCTGCAGCGGCGTCTCCCATGTCAACAACTTTTCGGGAAACTTGGTAGTGGAACTTCCGCTTTCCCATACCAACAGCGCCAACCTGCCGGTATCGCTCAGTCTGGTTTATAACGGCTACCAGGCAGGGAGTCATTTCCGCAGCGACGCGGTCTCCGGCTGGGGGTGGAAGCTTAACTACGACCGCACCCTTTCCTATATTGATCCGTCAAAATCCTCGCTCAACAAGAGCCTGTATGACGCGGGATACCACTACAAATATGTGGACGAGGACGGGACCGAACTGTATCTGAAAAAGAAAAGCAGCGGCGTTTACGAGGATGAGCTGGGCAAAGGGATTACTTGTACGCTGGCTGGGGATCACTGGGTGATGGCTGATAAACAGGACAACCAGCAGATCTTTGACCGGGCAGGACGCCTTACCGAGGTACGGGGCAACCAGTCGGGGGACAAGATCACCCTGTCCTATACCGGAGGGATCCTCACTTCCATTACCGACGGGGCCGGAAAGGTAACCAAACTGGAACGCACCAACGCCACTGTGACCGCCATAGAAGACCCGTACGGGCGGCGGCACAGCTTTAAGTATTCCGGCGGTTATCTGACCAAGATTACCTA
>CAJFQI010000082.1 GCA_904419005.1 Candidatus Avimonas faecium
AGGCCCCCTTTTGCACCTTTTGGCCGCGGGCCTCGGCGGCTGCCGGTTCCCCGGGAGGAGGCCGCCTGAAGGCTTTGAGGGGCGACGCTTTGTTTACAGGCGCTGCCGGCTGTATCTCAACGCCTTGCCCCAGGTGACAGCGGTATCAAGGATGACGGCGAACAGGATCAGCCCCAGCAGGAGGTACTGCGCATGGAGGACTACAGCCCGGAGCAGGGCGCTGTCCCCAAGGCCGCCTGTACAGACGGCCTCTATAAGCTCGGGACTGAGAAGCTCTCCGCCGGTCAGCCAGACGCCGGCCAGCGCCGCCGTCAGCAGGCCGGAAATACTGTTCACCGCCGCCAGCCGGCGGGTGCACCGTCCTTCAAGCAGAGCAAAGCATTCGTATGCCGCCGTCAGTACGGAGATGCCGAGAATCATTGGCCAGCTTGCCTCCAGCGCCGCCGTGCTGAACACACGGATGGGGGAACCCCCTGTGCGGGCAACGACGGAGAATACCTGGGGGAACGCCAAAAATACCACGACAAAAAGCACGGCAAACACGATTCCGGCGATGGCGTCCCCTTTGGAAACCGCCTCGTTTTTCTGTGGGACAGGAGGCAGGCCGTCCAGGAAATCCCCGGCCTCTTCCAGGCGGATGCCCCGCCGGCTGAAAAACGCAAACAGCACGGTGACGAAGGTGAAGGCAAAGCACAAGCCGGCGGCCGTCATTCCAAGCCACTGGACCAGAGCGTCCGAAAGGGCGGGGGCCTCAAAAATCCCAAGGAGCAGCTGGCTGATGGCGATACCGCCCGCGGCAGCGGCCAATGCCAGACGCAGTATGAACCGGTAGGCGCGGTAATAGGGGGCAGGGATCAGGCAGCGTTCTCCGAGGGGATCGTACTGCGCCGCCAGCTCGCCGGGGGCGCCGAGCTCGGTCAGCACCACCCGCACATCCCGCTCAGACGGCGCGAGATCGCCGCAGCGCTCCTCCAGCATATCGGCGATCAGGGTGTGCAGCTCTTGGGAAATATCCCCCCTCTGCCCGCGCGGAAGGCTTTTGACCACCGCGTAGACATACCGGTCGATTAGCTCTTGGAGGTGCTGCGTATCAGGCGTTTGCATCGTCGATTTCCTCCTTCTTTTTCTCGGCAGGGGCGCTTTCAAGCAGAGCGTTGACGCGCTGGACGAGCTCCGCCCAGTGGGCTCGGAGCTCCCCATACACAGCGCGGCCCTCCTTGGTGATGACGTAATATTTGCGCGGCTTGGCGCCTCCGGTTTCCCACACGCTTTGCAGCAGGCCCTGCGACTCCAGCCGGCGGAGCAGGGGATAGAGGGTGTTTGCCTCTATCGGCACGCCCCCTTCGGATAGGATGCGCACCAAATGGTAGCCGTACATCGGCTGCCCTAGCTGGCTGAGCACCGACAGCACGACGGTTCCCCGCCGTAGCTCAAGCAGAAGGCCCGAGAGCGGTTCTTTTGATTCCATGGGGATCCCCTTTCCTTATGGCGGCTTTCCTGGGATTGCCAGGAAGTCATCCTTGCTTTCCAAAAGGCGGAGGGCGGCTCTGCATGCGCGGGGAAGAAGACGGCGGCGTCTGTAGCCCATGGGCGTCCTTCTTTGCCTCCGGCGCGGCTTTTTCTTATTCCCAGGTTTTTCAAATCGTCCCGGCGCCTTCCGAGCTATCCCGGCGTCGGGAATTTGTCTTGCCGCGCGTATCACAAAATGAAAGGAAGGATGTTTTGGCTCATCTTTCTGATCACGATATTTGCAAATAAATTATACTGTGTTACACACACTATTGTCAAGAAAAACTTTCCCCGCCTTCCGCTGCAAATGCTGTCGGAGCCGGCCTGTCTGGCGCTGCGCCCGCGAAAAAAGCCGTTTCCGGCAAAGGAAACGGCTTTTTGGGGAAACCCGCGCAGATCTGTCCGCCGGGGATGGCGGCGGGGCGAACCGGGTTCTCAGTACGCGGAGCCCATTATTCAATCTCTTCCCGGCGGTCCAGCGCCGCGAGCATGTCGACACGGCGCTGATGGCGGCCGCCCTCAAACTCGGCCTCCAGCCACATTTTGGTGATCATTTTGGCCAGCTCCGGCCCGACAACGCGGGCGCCGAAGGCCAGCATATTGGAATCGTTGTGCATGCGGGAGAGCTTGGCGGAATAGGGCTCGCTGCACACCACGCAGCGGATGCCGGGGATCTTGTTGGCCGCCAGGGAGATCCCGACCCCGGTGCCGCAGATGACGATGCCGCGGTCGCATTCCCCGCTGGCCACCGCCTTGGCGGCGCGGGCGCCGAAGATCGGGTAGTCGCAGCTTTCCGGCGTATAGGTGCCGAAATCCTTGTATTCCAAGCCCATCTCGTCCAAAAGCCCCTTAATGGCCGCCTTGAGCTCCAAAGCGGTGTGGTCGCTGGCCAATGCAATCATAACGTGATTCCTCCATCCATTGTTTGTAGTCGCCTTCCCCGTCCCGTCTCCCGGGCGCGGGCGGCAGCGGCCAGGCCTCTGCCTGCCGCCTACCCATTATATCACAAAACGGACGGATGCCAAGCCCCGGCCCCTAGCCGAGGAGAGGCTGGATCTGTGTCCCCGCCCGGGCGGCCGCTATGGTGCTCTCGATCAGCGAGAAATCGGCCACCAGGGAATTGGGCTTGTTGACCGGGTCATCCTGGCGGAAGGGCACGAAATACAGGTGCTTGGTGTTTTTCAGCAGCGCGATGTTCCGCATTGAGGCGCCCAGGGCGTCGTTGGTAGAAACCGCGATGACCACCGGGCGGTTCCGCCGGAGATGGGACTTGACCGCCAGGGATACCGGCGTGTCGCTCAGGCCGCAGGCCAGCCTCGCCAGGGTGCTGCCGGTGCAGGGGGCGCAGACCAGGATGTCAAACAGCCCCTTCGGGCCGATCGGCTCCACCTCCTGCAGGGTGGTCAGCGGGGCGTGGCCGGTCTGCTCGGTCAGCTCCTTAATAAAATCCGCCGCCGTGCCGAAGCGGGTGTCCAGCGTTGCCGCGTTAAAGGACAGGATCGGCGTAATCTCCATCCCTGCCGCCGAAAGCCTTTTGATCGCCTCCAGCGCCCGGGAAAAGGTGCAGAACGAGCCGGAGATGGCAAAGCCGACGTGGAGAGGCTCGCTCATCAGAATCCCTCCTTTACCATATTGAGGATGGTGCTTTTGATGATCCGCCCCGCGCTTTTCGGAGCAACCCGTCCGGGAAGGGAAAGGGCCCAGATGGTCTTGATCTGCAATTCCGCCGCCGCGTTGAAATCCACCCCGCCCGGCCGGGAGGCCAGGTCAATGAGGAGCGTGGATTTTTCCAGCTTTTCCAGCCGGCTGCGGTCAAAAATCAGGGCAGGGACCGTGTTGAAGATCACGTCGAAGTCGCCCGCGTCGTCCAGGTGCGCGATTTCAACGCCGGTGTGCCCTTGGGATTCGGCCCGGGCGATGTCGGCGAATTTGCGGGCGGCGACTGTAACATCCGCGTCAAGGCCGCCCAGCCGCCGGGTCAGCGCCTGTGCGATCCGGCCGTAGCCGGTCACCAGGCAGCGCGCGCCGTGGATGGTGATGGGCAGCTCCTCCATCGCCAGCTGGATGGCGCCCTCCGCCGTGGGGACGGCGTTATAGACGGCGAGTTCGTCCCGGTGCAGGTAATCCACAATGCGCAGGCCGCGGGCCGCCACCTCCTGGCGGACCTCGTCGCTGACCGCGCCGCCGACCAGCTTTTGGCTGGGCTTCATGGCGGCCAGGACTTCGTCCAGCGTAATGCGGGAGCGGGAGAAGGGGGCGTTGAGCAGGTTCCCGTCGGCGGTAACCGGCATGGGCAGGATGATGAATTCAGCCAGCGCCGCCGCCTGGGACGGGTTGGTGCATCCGGTGACGCAGGGCGGCAGGTCCGCCCCGTCAAAGCCGGAAGCGATGACCTTATAGCCGTCGGCAGCTAGCAGCCCCGCCAAATAGGCGCAGCGCAGGTCCCCGCCGATGACGGCAAAGGATTCTATGTTCATGCTTTCGTTCCTTCCTTTCTACAGCGTTGGGTGTACAGGGAATCCAAGATGGGACAAAGGGGGATCCTCTTGCCCCATCTTATGTAGGAAAAAGGGGGAATGTGACCGCCGGGAAAGGGCTCCGCGCCCAGGGCCGGCCATGAAAATTTACACAAAGTTCATAGATGGGCGCAGCCTTTTCAAACGTTTTCCTTTATAATGAAAAACAGAAGAATAAGGCCGGTTTTTCGTTTGTCAGGCCGGAAGGATATAAAGGACGTGGTGCAGTTGGCCGCTTATGTGAGCTTTCAAGACGTAACAAAGGTCTACAAAATGGGGGAGGTCACCGTCCATGCGTCGGACGGGATCACCTTTGACATTGAAAAGGGCGAATTTGTGGTGGTGGTCGGGCCCAGCGGCGCCGGCAAGACGACGGTGCTGAATATGCTGGGCGGGATGGACACCTGCGACAGCGGCAAAATCTTTGTCGACGGGCAGGAGATTTCCGCCTTCAACCGCCGGCAGCTGACCGCCTACCGCCGGCACGACATCGGCTTCGTGTTCCAGTTTTACAACCTGGTGCAGAACCTGACCGCCCTTGAGAACGTGGAGTTGGCCGCCCAGATCTGCCGCAAACCGCTGGACGCCCGCCAGGTCCTCACCGACGTGGGGCTGGCCGACCGGATGAACAACTTCCCGGCCCAGCTATCGGGCGGCGAGCAGCAGCGGGTGTCGATTGCCCGCGCCCTGGCCAAGAACCCGAAGCTCCTCCTGTGCGACGAGCCGACCGGCGCCCTGGACGACGTGACCGGCCGCACCGTGCTGGAGCTGCTGCACAGCACCTGCCGCCAGTCGGGCATGACGGTGGTGGTCATCACCCACAACCAGGCGATCACGCCGATTGCCGACCGGATTATTAAGGTGCGCAACGGCAAGGTCAAATCGGCGGAGAAGAACCCGAACCCGCTGCCGGTTGAAAGGATTGAATGGTGATGAAAAGAGCGTTCTGGAAGGACGTGTTCCGGCAGATCCGGTACAGTCCCCGCCGGTTTGCGGCAATCCTTCTCATTGTGGCGCTCGGCGTCGCCTTTTATGCCGGCGTCCGGTCGTCCAGCCCGGATATGCGCAAAACGGTGGATCAATATTTTGACGAATACAACGCGGCGGATGTGCGCATTCTGTCCACCCTGGGCTTTGACGAGGACGACCTTGCCGCCCTGCGGGATGTGGAGGGGATGAAAGCGGTCCAGCCGGGCTATACGGTTGACGGGTTCCTTGAACGGGAGGACAACCCCCTTCTGGTCAGCTATCAATCCCTTGACTGGCAGGCGCTCGCAGACAACCCAGACAAGGTGCTCAACCGTCCGGTGGTGATAGAGGGACGGCTGCCCCAGGCGGAAGATGAATGCGTGATGGACGAAAACCTGATGGGGGATTTTGCAATCGGGGACACCATCACGGTCGATACGCAGGATGACCCCGGCATCGCGGATTCCCTCAGCCGGCTGGAATATACCATCGTCGGTTCGGTCCGTTCGCTTGATTACATCTCCTTTGAGCGGGGGAGCAGCTCCAAGGGGAACGGCAGCCTTGACGGCTTCGTTTTCCTGCCGGTTGAGAACTTTACCATAGAGGCGTATACCCAGGCGTACCTTCAGGCGGAGGATACCGGCTATTCCCGCTTCTCCGACGAATACGAGCAGGCGATCGACGACTTCTGCGACCGGATTGAAGCGGCGGGCGACGCGCGCAACCCCGTGCGGTATGAGACGCTGGTTGCCGATGCGCAGGCGGAGCTGGCTGACGCCAAGCAGCAGCTGGCCGACGGCGAACAGGAGCTGGCCGATGCGAAGCAGCAGCTTGAGGACGCCGAGCAGGAAATCGCGGACGGGGAGCAGGAGCTGGCCGACGGCCGGCAGGAGTTTGAGGAGCAGATGGCGCAGGGCGAGCAGGAGCTGGCCGACGCCAAAGCCCAGCTGGATCAGGCGGCGGCGACGCTGGAGGAAAACGAGCGGGAGCTGGCCGACGCCAAGGAACAGCTCGAACAGGGCCGCGCCGCCCTGGAGGGAAGCCAGGCCGAGGTGGAGCAGGGCGAAGCCGCCCTCAGCCAGCTGGAGACGGCGATAAAGCAGATGCAGGCGCAGCTTGACGCCCTCCCGCCCGAGAGCGAAGCGGCGCAGCGGCTCGCACAGCAGCTTGCGGCCCTGCGGCAGACCTACGAGCAAAACAGCGCGGAGCTGGAAGCCGGCAGGGCGCAGCTGGAGGCCGCCCAGGAAACGCTCGCCGAATCACAGGCCCAAATTGAGGCTGGGGAGGCGGCTTTGGCCCAGGGCCGCGCCGAGTACGAAAGCGGTCTGCAGGAATACGAGGAAAATAAGGAAGCCTTTGACCAGGGAAAGGCGGAGGGCGAGCAGGAGCTCGCCGATTCGGAGCAGGAGCTCGCCGACGCTAGGCAGGAGCTCGCCGACGGCTGGGCGGAATACAACGAAAAGGAGCCGGACGCCCTGGCCGAGCTGGAGGATGCCCGGCAGCAGATCGCGGACGGCGAGGAGACGCTGGCCGAGCTCAAGGAGCCGACGTGGTATGCGCTTGATCTGCGGATGAACGAAGGGTTTGCCAGCTATATCCAGGATACCGACCGGGTGGCGGCCATCGGGCTGGTTTTCCCCTTGATTTTCTTCCTTGTGGCCGCGCTGGTAAGCCTAACCAATATGACCCGGATGGTGGAGGACGACCGCACGGTGATCGGCGTCATGAAGGCGCTGGGCTACGGCCGGATGGCGATTGCCTGTAAATATCTGATTTATGCCGGCTTGGCGACGGTCGGGGGCATTGTCCTCGGCGTGGCGGTGGGCAGCGTGCTGTTCCCCCGCGTGATTGCCGATGCCTATGGGATCCTGTATACGCTGCCGACCGTTGTAACCCCGCTGAATATGGAGCATTCGCTGCTGGCGGGCGTGGGCGCGCTGGTGTGCGCGGTGGTCCCGGCCTTCCTGGTTTGCCAGGGCGAGCTGATGAGCACCCCGGCTTCCCTGATGCGGCCCCGCTCTCCCAAAGAGGGCAAGCGGATTCTTTTGGAGCGGATTGGCTTCATCTGGAAGCATTTGAACTTTTCCAAAAAGGTTACCTGCCGCAACATCTTCCGGTATAAAAAACGGCTGCTGATGACGATTTTCGGCGTGGCCGGCTGCACGGCGCTGATCTTCACCGGCTTTGGCCTGAAGGATTCGATCCGGATGATGATCCCCAAGCAGTATGAGGAAATCCAGAAATACGACATGCAGGTCACCCTCAGCGACGACGCGACGCAGGAGGAGCAGCAGGCGCTGGACACGGTCCTGACGCAGACGCAGGGGATCGGCGGGAGCGTTGAGCTGCACCAGGAGGCGGTTGACGCCTCGTCGTCGGAGGGGCTGCAGGAGGCGTATCTGGTGGTCCCGCAGGAGGAAGAGAGCTTCCGGCAGTTTATCACCCTGCGTAACCGCCGGACGGGCGATGCGGTGGCCCTGCCGGAGCAGGGGGCCGTTATTACCGAAAAGCTGGGCAAGCTGCTTGATATCGGCGTAGGGGACACCCTGACGCTGCGGGATGGGGACAGCCGCCAGGCGGAGGTGACGGTCGCCGGGATCGTGGAAAACTACGTCTACCACTATGTGTATATGACCCCCGCGGCCTACGAAGCCGCCTTCGGGTCGGAGCCGGAGCAGAACGCGGTCTTCGCCCAGCTGGAGGATACCTCAAGCGAGGCGGAGGACGCCCTCTCCCGCACCCTGCTTGATACCGGCGCGGTCAGCGGCGTCGCCTTCAATACCGGCATCCGCGCGAACTTTGACGATATGATCCAGGCGCTTGACCTTGTGGTGGTGGTGCTGATCCTTTCGGCGGCGGCCCTCGCCTTCGTCGTGCTGTTCAGCCTGACCAGCATCAACATAGACGAGCGGCAGCGGGAGCTTGCCACCTTGAAGGTGCTCGGCTTTTACGATGGGGAAACCGCGATGTATCTGTACCGCGAAAACATCCTGCTGACGATCCTAGGGATCCTGGCCGGCTTGGTGCTCGGCAACTTCTTACTCTTCTTTGTGCTCAACACGGCGGAGGTTGATATGGTGATGTTTACCCGGGAGACCTATTGGACCAATTATGTGATTTCCTCGGTGATTACCTTTGGCTTTTCCGTGATCGTGAACCTGCTGACCAACCGGGTGATCAAAAAGATCGATATGGTGGAATCCTTGAAAAGTGTGGAATAAACGGGAAACCGGCGAACGGAGGGCCGGGGCTTCAAGGCGAAGCCCCGGCCCTTTCGTTAGGAAAGCAATTCTCTTTTCCAAACAAACGGTGGTATCATTGGTACTGCATCAAGCGCTGCAAGGAAGGTGTTTGCTGTAAAAAGTGATGTTTACCTCTTGTTATCCGCAGGTATGCCGGCCGACCATTTGCTGGTAACAGC
>CAJFQI010000083.1 GCA_904419005.1 Candidatus Avimonas faecium
CGATTTGCCGGACTTTTTGAATCCGGGGGACTGCCTGATCCTCAACGATTCGCGGGTGCTGCCCGCCCGGCTGTATGGGAAAAAGAAGGACACCGGCGCTTCGGTGGAGCTGCTTTTGCTGCATCCGCAGGGCCGTGACCGCTGGGAGGTCCTGGCCGGCCCCGGCCGGCGGGCTAAGCCGGGCAATGTCCTGGTGTTCGGCGACGGCCTGCTTGAGGCGGAGGTCGTCGCCGTGGTACAGGAGGGCAACCGCTTGGTGGACTTTCGATACGAGGGCAATTTTTATAACCTGCTGGAACGGATCGGGGAAATGCCGCTGCCTCATTATATTACCCACCATCTGGAGGACAGCGAGCGATACCAGACGGTCTATTCCCGCGAGCCGGGGAGCGCCGCCGCCCCCACCGCTGGGCTGCATTTCACCCCGGCGCTTTTGGACCGGGTACGGGAAAAGGGGGTGGAGGTCGGCTTTGTAACCCTCCATGTCGGCCTGGGGACCTTCCGGCCTGTTAAGGAGGAGAATATCACCGACCATAAAATGCACGCCGAGCATTATGAGCTTTCTCCGGAGACCGCCGAGATCATCAACCGTACCAAGGCGCGGGGCGGGCGGGTGATCGCCGTCGGGACTACCAGCTGCCGCACTCTGGAAAGCATCGGGATGACGGACGGGCGGATCCAGCCGTCGGAGGGCTGGACCGATATCTTCATCTATCCCGGCTACCGCTTCCAGGTGCTGGACGGCCTGCTGACCAATTTCCACCTGCCGGAAAGCACCCTGATCATGCTGGTCAGCGCCTTCGCCGGCTATGAGCACACGATGGCCGCCTACGCCCACGCCGTTCAGGAGCGGTACCGTTTCTTCAGCTTCGGCGACGCCATGCTCATAGTGTGAGTAAAAATGACGAGAAAAAGCCCGCGAGAGCGTCGTATGCCTGCGCTCTCGCGGGCTTTTGGCGTTGGCGTATTTAGCCATCCGAAGTCGCCCTATCCGCTCCTTTTGAATGTAGAGATCCATATAGATCATTATCAACTATTTTTACAGGACAATATCACAAATTACTTGAATTTTATTGCTTTATAATGTATAATAATTAAAACAATAAATGTAAATAGAGGCGGTTTGTGGTGCTACGTGAAAACTATGAAAACTTACCTCAACGCATTTCCAATATGTGTCTATTCTATTTTTCTCCCTTGAATACGATACAAAGTGAAGGGGCGTCGCAACAATCACAAGCTGGCCTTCATGCCTTGTTTGAATCCATATGGATGAAAATAGCTGATGAACCGGAATTGTTGGGATTAGAGCCGGTTCCCGATGATTCCTACATGCTTATACAATCGGCGAACAGAAAGCCCGAGTTAAATTTACAAATTCATCAGATTTATTACCAATTAACCGAGTTGTTCTCCATGTTGCTATATTGCGGGTATTACGGCGAAATCTGTGATGAAATTATGCTCGTCAAAAATTTTAAGAAACGGGCACGGATCAAAATTAAGAATAAGAATTGTTTTTTCAATAATGTCCGGCTGTTAAAAAGCTTAAATTTGGATTTGGATTTGGATCAGAAATCGGATACCCTCCGCATTGGCTGTCAAGACGATCCTAAGATTTTTGCGGCATGGAAGTTGTTGTCTAATCAAAATTTTTCTGGAGACAAGATAAGCGAAAGCGGATTGTTCGCCTTTATGTTTTGCTGCTTTGACAGAAATTTTGATTATCTTTTAAGGAAGGCGGAGAAGCATTGGCATCTCCAACCCATGTTCTTGACTTCCTTTTTCATGAAATTTATTGAGCAAGGTTATCAATACGAATGGAATTGCTCTATTTTTGGTACTTCATTTACAGTATATAACGACATCACCGGCTTTAGAATACAGATGCAACCAGCTAAAATCCAACAGATATATTTTCGAATTAATCGAATTATTGGTTCTGTAAAAGCAATTATGGATTATGATCATCTTTCTAGTGAAGCGCAAGAATTTATACGGACAGAACTGGCGGATTGCTCAAACTGCGGCCATTGTATGAAAAACGGAAAAAAGAAGAGCATTTATATTCAAAACCGCGAATTGTGTATAGGCTCTCTTTGGATGGTACGGGATGGAGGCTTTCCATTCCGCGGCGAAAAGTATTTTGACAATATCTACGCGTTTGTCAGCGCCTTGCCAGACTATTCCTAAAAGATACACGAAACAAGTCGATTTGTCATTAGCATTTGTTCGCCATCGCGTACGATAACTGCAATAGATTCCTGTGAGGGAGTAGCCAGCGCACTTTGTGCGTAGCAAGTCAACAAGCTGGCCGTTTTACGGCCTGGCTTGCTTTCAATTGCGAGACTCATGTTATGTGAGTCCGCTCTCAACGCCTTTTAGGAAGACCTAAGTATAGCCGGATCGGTATGCTTGGGTCTTTTGTTGTTGCAGAAAAAAGTAAAAGGCGAAAAAAGGGGAGCTTCCTGTTTGTTTTCAACAGCGTACTGCTGGGGTAGGGGTTTGCGGCGGAGGCATTTTTCATGCCTCCGCCGTTCTTTAGCTTAAGGACGCCTTATACCCTTCGCCCCAGTCCTGCATGGCGTCCAAGATGGGCTTCAGGCTTTGTCCCAGCTCCGTCAGCGAGTATTCCACCCGCGGCGGGACCTCCGCATACACCTTACGGCTGACGAGGCCGCTTTCCTCCATATCCCGAAGCTGTGCGGTCAGCACCTTTTGGGATACGCTGCCAATGGATTTTTTCAGCTCCCCAAACCGTTTCGTCCCCGGCATCAGGTCCCGCAGGATTAAGACCTTCCATTTATCGCCGATCAGGGTCAACGTGGTTTCTACGGGACAGGCTGGCAGAGCCTTCCCGGCATTTTTGTTGTCCATATTGGCATGCCCCTCCTTAGTTTCATTTACAGGCGAATATCCATATTATACGATACCATCCAAGCGGCAGTCAACCTCCCAAAAAGGAGCCTAGTCCAAAAATTTTTTGAACCGGCAGAAGGGCCTGTCAGCCCAGCTGCAGCGCAAAGGTATCCGTTTAGTAACCGCCCAATGGTATCCATTTGGTAACTACGGCACAAAAAAGTGCCGCCTTTACAGGGAAGATTTTGCTGCGTATACTATAGGCAAGAGCCGCGGAGGACGGCCGCTTCCAGGCTCCAGGAAAGTCCGCCATAAGGATTTTATGTAAAGATTCGGCGCCGGCCGAAGGGAAACCAAGGAGGAACCAAAAATGAAAATTGCTGTGATTGCCGCGAACGGAAAAGCCGGGAAGTGGATTGTGAGGGAAGCCGTCAACCGGGGGCTTGACGTGACCGCCGTAGTGCGCGGGAACAACCAGACGGCGGCGCGGGGCGTGCTGCAAAAGGACCTGTTTGACCTGACTGCCCAGGATCTGCAAGGCTTTGACGTGGTCATTGACGCTTTCGGCGCCTGGACGGAGGAGACCCTCCCACAGCACAGCACGTCCCTGAAGCATCTGTGCGATGTGCTTTCCGGCACGGATATCCGTCTACTGGTGGTCGGGGGGGCCGGCAGCCTGTACGTCAATCCCGAGCATACCGCCTGCGTGGCGGACGGCCCGGATTTCCCCGACGCGTTCAAGCCCCTTGCCGCGGCGATGGCCAAGGCCCTGGGGGAGCTCCGTCAGCGGAACGACGTCCGGTGGACGTATATCAGCCCTGCCGGCGATTTCCAGGCGGAAGGGGAGCGGACCGGCGGATATATTCTGGCCGGGGAGGAATTGGCCCTCAACTCCAAGGGGGAGAGCGTCATCAGCTACGCCGACTATGCCATCGCCATGATTGACGAGGCCACCAAGGGGAATCACATCCGGGAACGCATCAGCGTGGTTTCGGAATAAACGGCCGCAACGGCCATCTTAGGAGGAATGAAAGATGAATAAGAACGCCTTTGCGTCGGTCCCGCTGGAAAAAGGCGAGATGAACGTCTACGACTTCGGCGGCATAAAGCTGCACGCGTATAAGACCAACGACCCGATAGACGACGAGGTTTTTATCCTTGAGAAAAACGGCAAGGCGGTCGTCCTCGAATCCCCCTGCTTCTTTGACAATATCCGGGAGCTTACGGACTATCTGAAGGATATCCCCGTTGCAGGGATGCTGGTGGCCTACCACGGCGCCGGCGCGACCTTCCTGCCGGACGCCCGGAAGTACGCCACGCAAAACGCGGTGGAATATTCCCAGAACGGCGGAGGGAAAGCGCTGATCACACAGTTTGCCGGGGCCTTCGGTGAGGCCTTCGACAGCTCCGTCCATACGGCCACCGATATCCTCGTGCCCGGCAGGGTGACCATCGGCGGCATAGATTTCCACATCCGGCAGACCGACGAAGCCTTTGATGTGGAGATACCGGAGATCCGTGTCGTTTATACCCACATGATGGGGCATGACTGCCACTCAATCGTGGCGGGAGCAGGGCACGCGGACGCCATCATCGCTCAGCTGAAGGAGTACATCGCCAAGGGCTATGCTTTGATCCTGACCTCCCACTATACGCCGGAGGACCTGAAGGATGCGGAAACCAAAATCGCTTATCTGGAAAGCCTCAAGGCCATTGCGGCGGACTGCCGCAGCGCGGAGGAGTTCAAGGCGGCGGTGCAGCAGCGGTATCCGGATTACAGCGGCGGGAATTATCTTGACATGACGGCGGGCCTTTTCTTTGCCGGATGAGCCGGAGCGGCCGCCGTGCCGTACAGAGATAGGCTCGCAGCGGGCAAAAGCGCGGCTTCGCGTCCAAAGGCGGGGAAGCCGCGCTTTTATCCCGCCCGCGCCCTTGGATGCGTGGCGCCCCATGGCGTCGCGCCGTATCGTTAGGAGGCTCACATGGATTACGGGAACATTATGGTCGATCGCCTACATACGGTGGTAGCCGCCACGACGGATGACGAGGGGCTCCCGGTAACCTGCGCCATAGACATCATGGATTCGGACGCGGGAGGACTGTATTTTCTCACCGCCAAAGGCAAGGGGCTGTATCACCGCTTGAAGAGTCGCAGCTATATGGCGTTTACAGGCGTCAACGGCAGGGATACCCTGTCGAGCGTGGCGGTGTCCGCACGGGGTAAAGTGAGGGAGCGGGCCTGCGAAGCGGCGTGCCCCCAGCGCTGTATCGACTTTTCGGCACGCCCCGCCGTGATCCGGCAGGAGCATTGCCTGCGCTGCGGCAATTGCCAAGCCGTTTGCCAGCAGGGCGCCGTATTCCGGGAGGGATAGGCCGACCGAACGGGGAAGGGATCGTTAAAAGGGATGCTTTTGCCGGCGTAAATCCGTGGAGCCTAACCGGCCGTCCATGCCCGACAGATTGCCTGAATAACGGAGATGCCGCCGGAGGCTTTGTGTTGACAAAGCCTCGGATCCTTTTTATAATGAAGAGGGAAAACATCCTATAAAATGAATAAAAGCGGCGGTGGTTTTATGCTGAACGGCGAAAATCGACGGCTGAAATTGGGCGTTACGGCGGCGTTCCTGATGGTAATGCTGCTGAATCTTGGCGTATGGCTTTTGCTCCGCTTCAGCCAGAGGAGCCTTTTTGCGGGCGGCCCGCAGCGTGTCCGCCGCTGCACAGGCGGCGCTGGCGATGGGGCTCCGCTCCATCCTGCGGCCTGTTTACGCGGTGCTGGGCTATCTTTTATCCGGTGTTTTCCTGTTTGCCGCCCTGCGGCTGACGCGCAGAAGATCCGGCGTACTTTGTCTGCTGCGCGGGGCGCTGCAGCTTGGTACATTGGTGATACCGGCGGCCCGCAGCGTGTCCGCCGCCGGCGAGCTGGTGGATATCAATTGGGTCCTCTACCTGTTCCTTCTCCTGCTCAGCTGCGGCGGGGTATTGCTGATCCAGTGGCTGGCAGCGCCGCTTTTCGCCCGCCGCCTTTCGGAGCCGGCAGCCGTCGCGCTGGCCTGTATAGCGTCGGCAGCTTGGGCCCTTCTGCTGTCCCTTCTGACCCTTTCCGTTATGATGGGGAGCGGCTGTGCCGCCGCCGTCCTCCCTACGGTAAGGGAGAGCCTTCTTGACCTGGTTGTAGAACTTGCCGTCTGTCTGCTCGCATATTTCCTCCTTAACCGGCTTTTCCGGCAAAAAGCGCCCGCGCAGGGTTGACAACGGCCGGGAATTGTGCTTTAATCATCCTGACAAAGGCAAAGAAGGGAAGAAGTACCTTCGTCCGGGCAGCCAAGAGAGCCGTCGGCTGGTGGAAGACGGCGTGCCCGCGGAGCGAAATACATCCCGGAGCCGCAGACCGAAGCGGGTGGCCGTAGTAGGCTCTGACGTGTTGCGCACGTTATCGCGCCAAGGCGTTGTTGGACGCCGGAGAGGCCGCCGTTCGGCGGCAATAGAGGTGGTACCGCGGATTGATTTTCGTCCTCTGCAAGCAGGTCGCCGTCAGGCGCTTGCCGTGCAGGGGGCGTTTTGCTTTTGCCCATTTCTGCACGGCTCGGATCCCATAGCGGCCGGCCGTTTGCGCCGGCGTGAGAAAAACCAGAAAGAAAAAGGAAGAAAGGGAAAGGGAAGAGAACGATGAAAAATGTGTTCGACGAGCTCCAGGCGCGGGGCATGATCGCGCAGATGACCAACGAGGAGAGGATCCGCGAGCTGCTTGAAAAGGAGCAGGTCACCTTCTACATCGGCTTTGACCCGACGGCGGACAGCCTGCACGTCGGCCATTTCGTCCAGCTGATGGTTATGGCGCATATGCAGCGGGCGGGGCACCGCCCGGTCGCGCTGCTGGGCGGCGGCACCGGGATGATCGGCGACCCCTCCGGCAAGACCGACATGCGGAAGATGATGACCCCGGAAACCATCCAGCACAATGTGGACTGCTTCAAAAAGCAGATGTCCCGCTTTGTGGATTTTGAAAACGGCCGGGCCCTGATGGTCAACAACGCCGACTGGCTGATGAACCTCAACTATATCGAGTTTCTCCGGGAGATCGGCGTCCACTTCTCGGTCAACCGGATGCTGAGCGCCGAATGCTTCAAATCCCGGATGGAACGCGGGCTCTCCTTCCTGGAATTCAACTATATGCTGATGCAGGGCTTTGATTTCTATCACCTGAACCAGACCCTCGGCTGCAAGATGGAGCTGGGAGGCGACGACCAGTGGTCGAATATCATCGCCGGCGTGGAGCTCTGCCGCCGCAAGGCGGGGCAGGAGGTCTACGGCATGACCTTCACGCTGCTGACCACCTCCGAGGGCAAGAAAATGGGCAAGACCGAAAAGGGCGCCGTCTGGCTTGACCCGGAGAAGACCTCTCCCTACGACTTCTTCCAGTATTGGCGCAACGTGGACGATGCCGACGTCATCAAATGCCTGAAGCTCCTCACCTTTGTCCCGGTGGAGGAAATTAACGAGCTTGCCAAGGCCGAGGGGAGCGCGATCAACGCCGTCAAGGAGCGCCTGGCTTACGAAGTGACCAAGCTTGTCCATGGGCAGGAGGAAGCGGACAAGGCGCTTCAAGCGGCCCGTGCGGTTTTTGGCGCGGGCGCCGCCAGCGCCGATATGCCTTCTACCGAGCTGTCGGCGGCGGATTTCACCGACGGGCAGATTTCGGCGATTGACCTGCTGATGAAGACCAAGCTCACCCCCTCTCGGGGCGAAGCGCGCCGCCTGATTGAGCAGGGGGGCATGGCGGTGGACGACTCTAAGGTGCCCGACATCGGCTTTGCCGTGCCGATGGCCGCCTTTGACAAGGGCTATGTGGTCATCAGGAAGGGCAAGAAAGTCTACCATAAGGCGGTCCTGAACAAGTAAAAGAAACAATAAGC
>CAJFQI010000084.1 GCA_904419005.1 Candidatus Avimonas faecium
ACGCATTGTATACGTTTTCCCGGTGTTTTGATCGAACCGGCGGGTTTCCTGCCGGATCGGCTCGCCGGCCTCGAGCGCCTCTACCTGCCGGGCAAATTCGTATTCTATGGCCTTGACGATGAACTGGAAGGAGTTGAGGTTTTTCATCTCGGTGCGGGTGCCTAGCCGGGTTTCCCCCTTTTTGCGCACCGAGAGGTTGACGTCGCAGCGCAGGGAGCCCTCCTGCATCCGGCAGTCGGAGACGCCGGCATACAGCAGGATGGCGCGCAGCTTGCGCACATAATCCCGCGCCTGCTCCGCGCTGCGGATGTCCGGCTCAGAGACGATCTCAATCAGCGGGACGCCGCAGCGGTTGTAATCGCAGTAGGTGCCCTCCGGGCCGTGGACGAGCTTGCCGGCGTCCTCCTCGATGTGGATGCGGGTAATGCCGATCCGTTTTGGGCCGTCCGGGGTTTCAATATCCAGGTAGCCGTTCTGGCACAGCGGCTGGTCGTACTGCGAGATCTGGTAGGCCTTGGGCAGGTCGGGGTAGAAGTAGTTCTTCCGGTCCTCCTTGGAGAAGCGGGCGATTGTGCAGTGGAGGGCCATCCCGGCCTTGGCGGCGTATTCCACCACCTGCCTGTTGAGCACCGGCAGGGACCCGGGCAGCCCCATGCAGACGGGGCAGCACTGGGTATTCGGCTCCGCCCCAAAGGCGGTGGAGCAGCCGCAGAAGATTTTGGTTTTGGTTTTGAGCTCGCAGTGGACCTCCAGCCCCACGACCATTTCGTATTCGTTTTTCACAGGCGTTGCCTCCTTTCCCCGTCCGGTGTCCCGGCTGCCCGCTGCGTTTCCAGCGCGTAGCCGAGCTGGTAGAGCGCCGGCTCCGAAAACGCCGGGCCGATGAGCTGGACGCCGATGGGCAGCCCGTCCGCATCCTCCCCCCAGGGCAGGGAGAGGGCCGGGATGCCGGCAATGTTGACCGGGACGGTGTAGATGTCCCCCTTGTACATCGCGAGCGGGTTGTCCAGCCGGGAGCCGAGGGGGTAGGCTGTGGTGGGGGCGACGGGGGAGAGCAGCGCGTCGCAGGAGGCGAACGCCTTCTGGTAATCCCGCTGCACCAGGGTGCGCACCTGCAGCGCCTTTTTATAATACGCGTCGTAGTATCCGGCACTGAGTACGAAGGAGCCCAGCATGATCCGGCGTTTGACCTCCCGGCCGAAGCCCTGGCTGCGGGAACGGTAGTACACCTCGTCAATATTCTGACAGCCCTCGGCGCGGGTGCCGTATTTGATGCCGTCAAACCGTGCGAGGTTGGAGGAGGCCTCGGCGCTGGAGAGGATGTAGTAGGCGGGCAGCGCGCTGTCCAGTGCGGGAAGGGAAACCTCCGCGACGGAGGCGCCCAGGGCTTCCAGCGCCTTGGCCGCGCCGTACACCGCATCCCGGACGGCGGGATCCAGCCCTTGGCCGAAAAACTCCTTGGGCAGCCCGATCCGCATCCCCCGCACGTCCCGCCCGATGCGGGAGGCGTAGGCCGGCTTTTCCCGGTGCAGGGAGGTTGCGTCCCGCGGGTCCCAGCCGGCGATGGCGTCCAGCACCAGGGCGGAGTCCGCCACATCCTTGGTCAGCGGGCCGATCTGGTCAAGGGAGGAGGCGAAGGCCACCAGCCCGTACCGGGAGACGGTGCCGTAGGTGGGCTTCATCCCGACCACGCCGCAGAAGGCGGCGGGCTGGCGGATCGAGCCGCCGGTATCCGAACCCAGGGCAAAGGCGGCTTCACCTGCGGCCACGGCCGCCGCGCTCCCGCCCGAGCTGCCGCCTGGCACACGCTCGGGGTTGCGGGGGTTGCGGGTGGGGCCGAAATAGGAATTCTCGGTGGTCGAACCCATTGCGAACTCGTCCATATTGAGCTTGCCGAGCATCGCCGCGCCCGCGGCGTCCAATTTTTCCATCACCGTGGCGCTGTAGGGGGGGACGAAGCCTTCAAGCATCCGGGAGGCGCAGGTGGTGCGCACCCCTTGCGTGCAGATGTTGTCCTTGATGCCCGCCGGGATCCCCGCCAGAGGGGAGGGCGTTTCCCCCCGGCGGCGCTTTTCGTCCGCCTCCCGGGCCGCGGCCAGGGCCTGCTCCTCCGTCACGGCGAGGTAGGCGTGGACGGCCGGGTCGCGCTCCCGGATCTGCTGAAGGTAGGCCTGCGCGGCCTCCTGTGCCGAAATCTCCCCGGCATCCAGCCGGGCGCGCAGCTGGCATACAGTGAGCTGCGTGATCTGTTGTATGGCTTGCATGGCTTTTCCGCCTTTCCCATTTGGCATTCTTTTTGCCGGCCGTGCGGCCGGGAGAAACGAGGGATCCCACATCCCGCCGGGTTCTGCCCCTGCGGCGGGTGAACGAGGCCGCCCGCCGGCAGGCCCGCCTTTGATGGCGCGGGGCCTGGCTTCCTGCCGCGCGCAGGGCCCGTCCCCCACAACGCGGGGGATCAGTCCCCCACAACGCGGGGGACTTGCACATACCCTTCGGCCTGCCGGGGCGCGTTGGCCAGAAGCCGTTCCCGCGCGAGGCTGGGGAGGACGACGTCCTCCCGGAACACGTTTTCCACCGGCAGGACGTGGGCGGACGGCTCAATCCCCTCGGTGTCAATGGCCTGGAGCTGGTCGGCAAAAGCGACGATGGCGGAGAGCTCCCGCTTCATCGCGTCCCGTTCCTCCGGCGGCAGGGTCAGCCGGGAGAGGACCGCCACCTTGTCCACGTCGATTTCGGCCGCCCGCTTCGGCGGGGCGGGGCGAGCAGGGTGCCCGCCCTTGGGGCCGTCCTCTCCGCCGGGCTGCTCCAGGGTGATGCCCAGGACGGCGAGCTGCGCGTCGTCCACCGGCGCGGGGGCGTCGGTCATCAGGCAGGAGCCGTCCTTTCCCTTGGGGAAGGCGATCACGTCCCGCAGGGAATCCGCGCCCAGCAGGAGCATCACCAGCCGGTCCAGACCAAAGGCGAAGCCTCCGTGGGGCGGGGTGCCGTACTGGAAAGCGTTCACCATGAAGCCGAAGCGCTCCTCAATCTGCTCCGGGGAGAAGCCGAGGGCCTCAAACATCTTCTGCTGCACGTCGGGGCGGTGGATGCGGATGCTGCCGCTGCCCAGCTCCACCCCGTTGAGCACCACGTCGTAGGCCTGCGCCCTCACCCGGGCCGGGTCGGTCAGCAGGTAGGGGATGTCCTCCGGGTAGGGCATGGTGAAGGGGTGGTGCATGGCCAGGAAGCGCCCCTCCTGCTCGGAATACTCAAATTGGGGGAAATCGGTCACGAACAAAAAGCGGTAGTCGTCCCGCCGCCGCAGGCCCAGCCGGTCCCCCAGCTCCAGCCGCAGCCCGCCGAGGATGCGGCGGACATTGGGGAGGGTGTCGGCGCAGAAGAGCAGGAAGTCCCCCGGCTCGGTCCCCGTCCGGGCCAACAGCGCGTCCATTTCGTCCTGCTCAAAATATTTGGTGAGGATCGAATACCGCTCCCCGTCCGGCCGCACGGCGATCCAGGCCATCCCCTTGGCGCCGAGGGACACCGCCTTGGCGGTCAGGGCCTCAATCTCGGTGCGGGTAAAATCGGCTTTGCCCTTGACGTTGATGGCGCGCACCACCCCGCCCTTGTCCGCCGCGCCCCGGAAGACCGAGAAACGGCAGCGGGCGGCCAAGTCGGTCACATCCACGATCGGCAGCCCGAACCGCAGGTCGGGCTTGTCGGAGCCGTAGGTGTCCATGGCCTCCTTCCAGGTCAGGCGGGGGAAGGGATCCGGCAGCTCCGTCCCCATCGCCTCCCGGAAGAGATACCGGAACAGCTTTTCCAGATGCCGCAGGATGTCCTCCTGGTCCACGAAGGACATCTCCATATCCACCTGGGTGAATTCCGGCTGGCGGTCGGCCCGCAGGTCCTCGTCCCGGAAGCAGCGGGCGACCTGGTAATATTTATCAATCCCGCCCACCATCAGCAGCTGCTTGAAGATCTGCGGGGACTGGGGCAGCGCGTAGAAGCTGCCGGGATGGACCCGGCTGGGCACCAGGTAATCCCGCGCGCCCTCCGGCGTGCTTTTGGTCAGCATCGGGGTTTCCACCTCTAGGAAGCCCTCCCCGTCAAGATACCGGCGGGCGGCGCTGGCCACCTGATGGTGGAAGCGCAGGGCGCGCAGCATCGCGGGCCGCCGCAGGTCAAGGTAGCGGTATTTCAGCCGCAGCTCCTCCCGCACGGAGGAGAAGTCGTCCACCGGGAAGGGCAGGGGCTGCGCCTGGCTGAGCACCTCCAGCGTGTCGGCCCGCAGCTCGATCGTGCCGGTCTGGAGCCGGGGGTTATAGGTTTCCTCGTCCCGGATGGCGAGCAGGCCGCTCACGGCGATCACCGATTCGCTGTGCATCGTTTCCGCGGCGCGGAACGCCTCCTCACTCAGGTTCAGGCGGTTGAACACCACCTGCAGCGTCCCCTCCCGGTCCCGCAGGTCCAGGAAGATCACCCCGCCCATGTCCCGCTTGGACTGCACCCAGCCCATGGCCGTGATGCGTTTTCCCACGTCTTGTTCGCGGAATTGCCCGCAGTAGCCGTCCCGTTTCATCGCCGTTCATCCTTTCCAAAGTGGATGGATCCGCCGGGGATCCGAAAACGAAGAGACAATGCAAAAGATGCAAAAGAAAAAAGCGCTTTTCGTCCCTATAAAAGGGACGAAAAGCGCCGTTGCTTTCCGCGGTACCACCCAGTTTGGCCGGCTGCGCCGGCCCGCCTTCAGCACATGCGCAGGGGTGCGCAGATGCCTACCGGCGGTAACGTGCCGGAATCCGGCCGAGCCTACTGAGGCCCGCTTACGCGGCCCGTTCGGTCGGCGACTCAGGGATGTTCTTCGGGCGGAAATCCGTACCGGGCTCTCACCTTCCCCGGCTCTCTTTGACTACCATTCCGCCGTACTCTTCCCGTCGCAGTCGTTGGGAATCTGTATTTTTGCATCTCTCTTTATTATATCCTGCAAAATCAAAATGTCAACGGCGATGCCCAAATTTCCGCCAAATTTTTTCGCGGCGGGGCGAACGGCCCGCCCAAGGGCGCGCGGAAGAGCAAAAATGCCGCGAAAAAAGACGGCATAGACGGCGCGCTCCCTCCGCGGGGGAGGGGCGGCGCTATTTATTCCCCGCCGCCCGCCGGCCTGCCGGACAGGAGGCGGTCGAGCAGCCGCTCGTAATGCAGCAGAGGGAGCGCGCCGCCGACGTGGGCATACATCCGGCCCTTATGCATCAGAAGCACGGAGGGCAGCCCGCCTGCGCCGCAGAGCACCGCCAGCTTGGGCTCCCGCTCAACGTCCACCCGGCCGAAGCGTACCGTGTCGCGGTAGCGGACCGCCAGCGCGCCGACCGCCGCGTCAAGCCGGCAGCATTCCGCGCACCAGGGCGCGCCGAACTCCACCAGCACCGGGATGGGGGAACGGACGGCCAGCTCGTCAAAATTTTCCGTTGTCAGTGTCAGAACATCGCTCTGCCGGGGCACAGCGCCCACCTCCTCAAGCCATCGCTGCGGGCCGCTCCGGGGATCCTCTCTTGCCGGTTACCGCCGGGAAAGCGTTTCCGGCTTTCCCGTCTGGGGATTCCCGCAGGCAGCCCTAAGGTATCTATGAGAAGGTATGCGAGGCCGGGAAAAAATATGCCCCGGCCGGGAAGGATCCCAGCCGGGGCGAGGGCATCGGTATGTAAGGGGCATCGCCTTCCCCGCTTTTGGCGGCTCCCGGCTGCCTTCCGCGGCCTTCAGCCGTCCAGGCGGCAGCAGCCGGTGTCGCAGAGCAGCTTCATGAACAGGCCGCCCTGCACGGAGCGGTGCTGGAAAGTGATCTGCAGCGAGGTGATGGCGGAATACCAGTCGGTCATCGGTACGCGGGAGGGCGAATAGTGGTACGCCGCCCAGAGCGGCTCGATGAATTCCTCAAACTCCGCCTTGGTCGGGGACAGGCAGGCCGTCCAGACCAGCCAGTCGGATTTGGTGTAGTCGGCGCGGTTGTCGAGCGGCATGCCGTATTTGTACATCCGCCGGCGGTAGCTCGCAAACTCGGAACAGATGACGGGGCGGGGGAACAGGTTGAGGCCCAGCGCTTTGTCCCAGATCATGTTGTACTTCATGCTGTAGGTGTCCGGCTGGTCAAACGCCAGGCGGAAGCTGCCGTCCCCGTTGTCCGCGGTTTTGACCCACTGGTCGGCCATCTTCTGGGCGGCCGTGCGGTACCGCTTGGCCTCCTGCCCTTCGCCCAGCAGGGTCTGCAGCAGGGAGAAGGCGCCGAGGGCGGAGATCGCCTTGAGGGACAGGTTGCAGTTGTGGGCCAGGTGCCCGGCGAAATCGTCGGTGCAGTTCTGGTTTTCCGGGTCGGCGCCGTGGCGGATCAGGTATTCCGCCCAGCCGGTGAGCTGGGGCAGGTAAGGCTTGGCGAAGGAAGCGTCCTTTTCTGCCAGGCAGACCGCCGCCACCAGCAGGATCATGTTGCCGCACTCCTCCACCGGCATCTGGTAGGTCGGGTCGGTGCCGTAGGAATACCACTGCCCGTTGAGATGGGGGTACCGCCCTGCGTCGTGCGGCGCGTATTCGTACGGCCAGATCCCCTCTTCCAGATAGCGGAAGATCGGCCGGACCATCCCCTTGACCAGCTCTGGGTTGTAGAGCAGGAACATCGGCATGGACGGATAGCTGACGTCGACCGTCGCCGCACAGCCGTTGCTGAAGCATTCTTTGGAGATAAACAGCACTTCCCCCTGCGGGCCGGCGACCAGCTTGTGGGCGGCCATTACCTGCCGCCAGGCCAGGGAGAGCAGGTCGGCGTATTTTTCCCCGCCGGCGCGGGTGGCGTCCGCGGTGAGCTGCTCAGAGAAGAGCCGGCAGGCCTCCCGCACCGTCTCGTATTCCTCAAACGCCGCGGCGATGACCTGCTCCATCGTCTGCCCGTCCCGCTTCCAATAGGCGGGGCGGGATTCGTGGAAATAGATCAGGGACTGGATATCATCGTAGGAGAAGGCCAGCAGCGCGCCGCCCTCTGCCTGGGTGTCGAGGGTCACATGCGCCGCCAAGAAGGACATCCGGTTTTCAGCGGCATTGCCCGGCTCCGCCGTGACGGAGGCCTCCGGCCCGGCGGCGGAAAGGTAAAAGTATCCCCAGTCGATCCGCACGTCGTCGTCCGCCACCCCGAGAATGGGCTGGCCAAGGCTTCCCATCCGCATACAGGCCACGCCGGGAGCGGCTTCCACCTCGGCGGTGACCACCGGCATCTGGCCCCGCTCGTTGAGGCAGATTTCCTCCGACACCCGCACCGTGACGGCGACCGTATGCGCGGCGCCGTCCAAGGCATCGGCCCGCAGCGAAAGATAGGTCAGCGGCCGGGCCATCAGGTCGAGGTCCTGGGCGAGCAGGGGGGTGGTGAAGTCGGCCGTCAGCCGCACGCCGGCCCCCTCAAAGGTGTAGACGGTGGACAGCGCATCAATCTCAAGGCCCGTCTGCGCCAGGGCGGGAAGCCCCGCCGGACGGCCGATGAAGGCGTAGGCCTTCCCGTCGATCTCCGCCACGCCCTCTATGGTGTTGGGCTTGCCCGTCCAGTGCTTGGTTTCATCGTCCGTCAGCCGGTCCGCCATAGACCAGACGCTGAAATAGGGGTCCACCGTAATCAGAGGGACCGCCGGTGCTCGCAGTTCCATGTTTTGCTT
>CAJFQI010000085.1 GCA_904419005.1 Candidatus Avimonas faecium
TTAAGCTGAACAGGTTATCCGGCACCTTCAGGGGCTCGGGAAGCCGGAACCCCTTCTCTATACTCATGTTTTTCCAGAGCGCGACCGCCCCTTCGTAGCATCCCATCACCACCAGCGCGCCGTTCATTGCCCCGACGGAGGTGCCGACCACGCATTCTATCGGGAGCCCCAGTTCCCGTATCGCACGCCACGCGCCGATCTGGTAAACCCCTTTACAGCCTCCTCCGGCCAGCACCAGGCCGTATCCCTCGATTTTTCTTCGCTGTCTCATGCCATCTCCTTACCTTTGCCTGTGAATACCCGCAATATCTGTGAAAAAATAGCACAAAGTCCCCACATACAAGCAGGGCCATCGCCGCCAGCCCTGCGTTAATCCGAAGCGCCGGCGATGGATTCCATCAGCTTTTCGGCGCAGACTATGCCGTCCACCGCTGCGGAGACAATGCCGCCGGCATAGCCGGCTCCTTCTCCGCAGGGGAAAACGCCGGCAAGCGAAGCCTGCGCCCTGCTGTCCCGCAGGATCCGCACCGGGGAGGAGCTGCGGGATTCCACGCCGGTCAGCACCGCATCCGCCCGGTCAAACCCGGTGAGCTGCCGCCCCATCAACGGAATTGCGGCGCGCAGCGAATCCGTCACAAAGCCGGGAAGGCACTCCCGCAGATCGCTGGGCGCTGCGCCCGGCAGGTATGACGGCTTTACATCTCCAAACCCCGTGGACGCACGCCTGGCTAGGAAGTCCCCGACCAGCTGGGCTGGCGCGCGGTATCCTCCCCCTCCTAGGCGGAAGGCCGCCCGCTCTATCCGGCGCTGGAAGGCCAGCCCCGCCAGCGGGTCGGCAGCCGACGCCTCGTCCGTCTGGAAATCGTTGGGGTTCACCCCTACGAGCAGCGCGCTGTTGGAATTTTCCGCATCCCGCGCCGATTCACTCATTCCGTTGACCACCACGCCCCCTTCCTCTGAAGCGGCGGCGATTACGACCCCTCCCGGGCACATGCAGAAGGTATACACGCCCCGTCCGTCCCGCGGATGGACCGCCAGCTTGTAATCCGCCGCCCCCAGCGCAGGATGGCCGGCAAAGCGCCCGTACTGACTCCGGTCAATCATCGCCCGGGGATGCTCAATCCGCACCCCGACCGCAAAGGGCTTCGGTTCCATGGCCAAGCCCTGCCGGCAAAGCGTGGAGATTGTATCCCGCGCACTGTGTCCGATGGCCAGAATCAGCCGGTCGGCCTCCAGCTCCTTTTCGCCGGCCGGCGTATCCACCCGCAGGCCCCGCAGCGTCCCCCGTTCTATCAAAAGCTCCCGCACACAGTGGGAAAAGTGGATTTCCCCGCCCGCCGCTTGGATGGCGTCCCGCAGGCCCCGCACCGCTACCCGCAGCTTATCGGTGCCAACGTGCGGCTTTGCCTGCCACAGGATGCGTTCCGGGGCCCCCGCGGCGGCCAGCTCCTCCAGGACGAAGCGGCAGCGGGGGTTTTTGATGCCGGTATTCAGCTTTCCGTCCGAAAAAGTGCCGGCGCCGCCCTCTCCAAACTGAACGTTGGATGCGGGATCAAGCATGCCGGTACGGCGGAAACGTTCCACATCCTGCTGCCGCTCTTCCACCGGGCGGCCCCGTTCCAGCAAAAGGGGCCGCAGCCCCGCGCGGGCCAGCACCAGCGCGGCAAACAGCCCGGCCGGGCCGCTTCCCACCACCACCGGCCGCAGGGCGTGTCGAGGGGAAGCCACGAGGACCGGCGGCGCATAAGGCGTTTCGTCCAGAAGCTTTGCCTGCCCGCCTTGGCAGCGGCGGACGGCCGCGGCCTCGCCGGCGGCGAGGGCCACATCAACCGTCACCACAAAGCAAAGGCGCTCCTTATGCCGCGCGTCAATTGATACCTTTGCCCGGCGCAGGGCGCGGATGTCGCCCTCCCGCACCCGGAGCAGCCGGCATACCGCCGCGCGCAGATCCTGCTCGGTGTAAGAAAGAGGGAGAGAGAGATTGCTGATTCGAATCATGGCTTTTTTCGGTCCTTTCCGGCGCTTTGCGCGCCGCTTCGGCTGCTTTTCGTCCGGCTTTTTTTCCCTGCGGAGCCGGCCGCGGCTCCCGCGGCATCTGTGGGGGATGTGGCTCCAGCCTTCAGGGAACGGACGATGTCCCGGGCCGCGGCGTGGGCGGAGGCCCATGCCCACTGTAAATTATAGCCGCCGCAGTCCCCGTCAATGTCCAGCACCTCGCCCGCGGCGTACAGGCCGGGAACCAAACGGCTCTGCATGGTCTGCGGGTCGAATTCCGCCGTAGCGATACCGCCGGCCGTCACCTGCGCCCCGCCCATCCCCTGCGTGCCCTGTACGGGGATCCGCCAGCCGGACAGCCCTTCGGCAATCCGCCTCAGGTCGCCTTCCCGCAGGGCGGAAACCGGCCTGCTCCAATCGGTATACCCAATTGCGCGCAGCACGGTCTGCCCCAGGCGCTTGTGCAAAAGGCCGGTCAGCAGATCCGCGATCGTCCTATCCGGAAGCGCCGCCCGGCGGCGCAGGCAGTCCATCAGCGCGGCCCCGTCAAACCCTGGCAGGAGGTTGAGCACCGCCGTCATCGTCCCCTGCCGCCGGCGCTCCCAATCGGCCACGCAGCGGGAGGCCTGCATCACCGCCGGTCCGGAAAGGCCGTATTCGGTAAAGAGGACCTCCCCCGTCTCCTCGGCCACGATCCGTCCCTGCCGTTCAAAGCGGACCCGCGCGTCTACCCGGACGCCTTTGGCCGCCTTGACAAACGAGGGGTCGGTTCGAACCTGCACAATGGAAGGGAACAGGGGCGTGCGGGTATGGCCCAAGGCAGTCAGCAGCCCATAGCCGTCCGCCGACCCTCCCAGCGCCGGGGAGGCCGCCCCGCCCGCGCAGACCAGCACCCGTCGGACAGCCCTCTGCGTCCCGTCCCCCTTGTGCAGAAGGAAGCCGCCCGGCACCGGCCGGATGGCTGTCACCGGCACGCCGCACTCCTCCGGCGTGCCCTGGGCCGCCAGCGTGAGCCGCAGGCAGTCCAGCACTGCGCTCGCTTGGGCGCAGAGGGGATAAATCCGCCCGTTTTCCCTCTCCACGCATTCCACGCCGACCGCGGTGAAAAAGGCGACCGTTTCTGCCGGCGGAAAAGCCAAAAGAGCCGGAGCGGCAAAATGCGGGTCCGACCCATGGTAATGGACGGCCGCCGCATGGCGGTTGCTCAGGTTACAGGTGCCATTCCCGGTGGCGAGGAGCTTTTTGCCCACCCGCGGCCCCTTTTCAAGCACCACCGCCGTCAGCCGGCCGCCGGAAAGGCGGGAAAGGAATACCGCCGCCGCCAGCCCGGCCGCGCCGCCGCCGATAATCCCGCAATCCGCCGTAAATGGACCGGGCATCCGCCGTCCCTCCTTCAAAAATCATCCATTGGGGTGCCCGCCAGGCCGCGGAACATTACAGGCGCGGTCTCGTCCCGGCAGGGCATTACGCATATTATACCTTACCCCACCCCCGGTTGACAAGGAGCGGAATCTGGAAAAGGGCGAAGCTGCGGCAAACCTCCCTTTTTTAAAAACTTTGGTTATACCTGCTTGGCACTTTCCCGGAAATGCGGTATAATGCCATAGAACGCTGACAGACTTCAACGGCCGCACATCTTTCTGCAAAGGGGAATCGGTGGGGAATCGGTCTTGAAGATCATTTGACAAGGGGATAGAAAAGGAGGAACCATCGGGTGATCTGGTACAGCGAAAAAACAGAAAAGGTGCTGGAATCCTTGGGGACCGATCCGGAGGCCGGGCTTTCGCCGGAAACCGCACAGGAACGCCTGCAGGCATACGGCCCAAACAAGCTTCAGGAAAAGGCTCCCCGTTCTTTTTTCCGCCGCTTCCTTGACCAGCTCAAGGATGTCATGGTCATCATCCTGATGATCGCCGCCGCCGTTTCCCTGGGGCTGAGCATCTACAACGCCGCCACCGGCGGGGAGGCCGACTGGGTTGAGCCGATCGTCATCATCGCGATCGTATTGATCAACGCGCTGCTGGGGGTCATCCAGGAAAGCAAGGCCGAAGCGGCGCTGGAAGCGCTGAAAAACCTCTCCGCCCCCGAAGCCCGCGTCCGGCGGGGAGGCACCCTGCAAACCGTCAAAGCGGCCGAGCTGGTCCCCGGCGACATCGTAGAAATGGAGGCGGGCGATCTGGTGCCCGCCGACTGCCGGCTGCTGGAAGCCGCCCGCTTCCAGTGCGACGAGGCGGCGCTGACCGGCGAATCCCTCCCCGTTTCCAAGGACGCGGATGCTTCCGTCCCCACGGTCGCCCCTCTGGGCGACCGGCTGAATATGGCGTACTCCGGCTGCCCGGTATCCTACGGCCACGCCCGCGGCGTGGTGGTCGAAACCGGCATGAATACCGAAATGGGCAAAATCGCCACCATGCTGGACGAAGAAAAGGAAACAGCCACCCCTCTCCAGCAAAAGCTGGCCCGGCTGGGCAAAAGCCTGGGCTTCCTGGCGCTGGGGATCTGCGTGGTGATCTTTATCATCGGCCTGATTGACCGCCTGCCCCCGCTGGATATGTTCATGACGGCGGTGTCGCTGGCTGTCGCCGCCATCCCGGAAGGGCTGCCGGCGATCGTGACCATCGTGCTGGCCATCGGCGTCCAGCGGATGGTGGCAAAGAACGCCATTGTCCGCCGTCTGCCGGCCGTGGAAACCCTCGGCAGCGCGTCGGTCATCTGCTCGGACAAAACCGGCACCCTGACGCAAAACCGGATGACCCTGGTCAAGGTGTACGACGGAAAAGAAACCGTGCCCTTAACGGAAGAGACGCCGGACAGTGTGCTGGCGCTGCTGCGAATGGGCGCGCTGTGCACCGACGGCACCGTACAGATCGTGGACGGGGCGGAAAAGCATCTGGGCGACCCGACCGAAACCGCCATTGTGGCCGCCGCCCTGCACAACGGGATGCCCAAGGAGGAGCTGATCAGCGAGCATCCCCGTTTGGGGGAAATTCCCTTTGACTCCGACCGCAAGCTGATGACCACCGTCAACCTGATCCATGGCCAGCGGGTTGTTATTGTCAAAGGCGCGCCGGATATCCTGCTCGGCCGCTGCGTCGCCGGCAACCTGGAGGCCGCGGCCGCCGCCAACGAGGAAATGGCGAAGGATGCCCTGCGGGTGCTCGCCCTGGGCTACAAGATCATTGACGAAATGCCGATGGACTGCCGGCCGGAGGAATTGGAAAACGGCCTGACCTTCGGCGGCCTGTTCGGCATGATTGATCCGCCGCGGCCGGAGGTGACCGCCGCGATTGCGGAATGCGACACCGCCGGGATCCGCACCGTGATGATTACCGGCGACCATGTGACCACCGCTGCGGCGATCGCACGGGAGCTGGGAATCCTGCACGACGACAGCGAAGCGATCACCGGCGCCGAGCTGGCCAAGCTCAGCGACGACGAGCTTTTTGAAAACATCCGCCGTTACCGGGTATATGCCCGGGTGACGCCGGCGGACAAAATCCGGATCGTCAAAGCCTGGCAGCGGGCGGGGGAAATCGTGGCAATGACCGGGGACGGGGTAAACGACGCCCCCGCCCTCAAGGCGGCCGACATCGGCTGTGCGATGGGCATTACCGGCACCGACGTGGCCAAGGGCGCAGCGGATATGACCCTGACGGACGACAATTTTGCCACCATCGTCACCGCCGTCAAGGAAGGGCGCGGGATTTACGACAACATCCGCAAGGCCGTCCACTTCCTGCTGTCCTGCAACCTAGGCGAAATCCTCACTGTGTTTGTAGCCATGCTGCTCTGGCGGGAATCCCCGCTGCTGCCCATCCAGCTTCTCTGGATCAACCTGGTCACCGATTCCCTGCCTGCCCTTGCCCTGGGCATGGAGCCGGTGGAGTTCGACGTGATGACCCGTAAGCCCCGGAAAAAGAGCGAATCCATCTTCGCCGGCGGGCTGGGGCTGACCGCCGTTTTGCAGGGTATCATGATCGGCCTGCTCACCCTGGCGGCCTATTTCATCGGTTCGCGGGTGTTTACCCTGCCGGGCGGCGGCGTGAATATCCCTCTGGGGGAAGGGATGGCCTTCGCTACCCTGGCCCTCTCCCAATTGATCCACGCGTTCAATGTACGCAGCTCCCATTCCCTGTTCCGAGTCGGCTTCCACACCAACAAATACATGCTCGGCGCGTTCGCTGCCTCCCTGATCCTGATGCTGGTCGTCCTGCTGATCGGCCCGATGCAGGCGCTGTTCGGCATCTCCCCCTTGTCCGGCGCGGCTTGGGGCGTGGTAGCCGGCCTGGCAATCGCCCCGCTGGTTATTATGGAAATTGTCAAAGGGATCCAAGCGCTCGTCCGCTCTGCCTCTGCGAAAGCCACAGCTAAAAAAGCGGACGAATAAGGCCCGATTCCCCGATGAACGAGCACTCTGATTAAGGGAGACTGGCGCCGCGCTGCCAAGGAGCAGATTCCCGCCAAGGCGGTATGCGGCAGAGGGCCCAAGGGGGGAGGTTACCGCTTCCCTCCGGTACCTCCCCCCTGGCTTGGCCGGCCTCCTTTCGGCGCCTTTCCCCCGCCTAAGTCGCCGCAGCCGCTGGCCATGCGGGGCTGGACGGACAGGGAATGGGGCGGCGACATCCCGTCCACTGCCTGCCGGACGGCGAGCACCGTATGCAGGAGGACGCGGCC
>CAJFQI010000086.1 GCA_904419005.1 Candidatus Avimonas faecium
CAGGTACCGCCGCCGGCGGCGGGCATACAGCGCGGCCTGCTCCGGCGGCAGGAAGGGGGCGGGCTGCCCGCAGACGGGGCAGACGGCCGGCGACGGGCTTCCCGGATAGGACGGGGGGAGGAAGTTCCCGCAGCGCAGGCAGCGCTCCGGCTGATTCTTGGAGGTCAGCGCGACGATCAGGTACACCAGCGCCACAATCGAAAACAAGCCGGAAAACACGCCCCAGACCCCGGCGTTGGGGTTCCGGCGGCACTTCGCGTCGTTATACACGCACAGCCCCAGGAACACCGCCGCCAGCACGGCGAGCAGCAGGACCAGGAGGATGAAAAGCAGGTAAACGCCCATGACCGCCATGCCGACGCTTGGATCGCCGTAATCCTCCCAATGGTTCCACCATGTCATGCAAATCTCCCTCTTTCTTTTCTGAATTTATCCGAACCCCGCCCGCTCCCGCCGGCGGGAAGGTCAGCCGACGTCCAGCCTCTCCCGCTCCACCAGCACCGCCCGCACCGGCGCGCCGTCTGCGCCGGCCACCTTGAGGGGCGCGGCAAAGAGGAAATAATCCCCCGGCTTTACGCCGGAGAGGTCCAGCCCTTCGAGCAGCGCCACCCCGCGGCCCAGGAGCTGCCGGTGGACGGCGGCGGTGCATTCCGGTGCGGCGACCGACGGCGCCTCCACCCCGACCAGGGCGAGCCCCGCGTCGCTGAGGACAAAGGCGGCGCTGGGGCTGATCTCCATCTCCCCCTTGAACAGCACCCGCTTGTGCAGGCGGGGGAGCAGCTCCTCCGCCTGCGCCCCCAGCAGCACGCCGTCAAACGCGACCACGCTGCACGGCCCGACGCTCTGCTCAAGCGGCAGGGAGGCGACGTCCGTCCCGTCCGGGACAAAATGCCGGGGCGCATCCAGATGGGTGGCGTTGTGCAGGCAGGCCGACAGGGCCGACGTATTGCACACGTCCCCCCACTCCATCCGGGTGAGCGCCGTCAGCGACGGCGCCGGGTCGCCTGGGTAAACCGGGGCGCCGAGCAGCTCCCGGCTGATGTCGTGCAGGATCATATCCAACCGCCTTTCCGGGCGGGCTTTCCCCTTGGGAGCCCTGCCCTTTGGATTGCCGCCGCCCGGCCATTGCCCGAGCGCGCGGGCCTTAGCTCTATTCCATGTTGCCGGTCAGGGCCATAATGACCGACAATGCGGCCAGGGGCGCGGTCTCGCACCGCAGGATGCGGGGGCCGAGGGTTGCCGCCTGCGCCCCGAGCGCGCGCAGCTCCTCAATCTCGGACGGCTCGAACCCGCCCTCCGGGCCGATAACGATCGCCAGCCGGCGGGTGTCCGGCCCCACCAGCCCGGCCAGGGGGAGCCCTCCCCCCTCATAAAACACAATCACGGGGCCGCCGTCGGCCTTCAGGCGCTCCACCGCCTGCTTCCAGGAGAGGGGCGGCGACACGGCCGGGAGGATCCCCCTCCCCGACTGGCCGGCGGCCTCGTCGGCGATCTTCTGCCAACGGGCCCGCTTTTTCTCCTCCTTGCCCTCCAGCCGGACCACGCTGCGAGCGGTCGCCACCGGGACGACCGCCGTCGCCCCCAGCTCGACCGCCTTTTGCAGGATCCATTCCATTTTGTCCCCTTTGGGCAGCCCCTGGTACAGGGTGACGGATACCGACGGCTCGCAGGCGGTGGGGGTATGGTACAGCACCTTGAGCAGCACATCCTCCCCCTCAAAGCCGGCAACCTCGCAGAAATAATCGGTCCCCCTGCCGTCGCAGAGGGTGAGGTTCTCCCCCGGCCTCATCCGCAGGGAACGGCGGATATGCGCCGCATCCGGCCCGGTAATCCGCGCCGTATCCCCGCCGGGAAAATCCTGAAAAAACCGCGGCATCGCCGCTCCCTCCTTTGAAAAGGCCGTTTCCGGCCCGTTATCCCCTTGTGCGCCGTCCCGCGGCGGAAGCGCCCTGCCCGCCGGATGCGGGAGGGACGCTGGACGCCGGGCCGGAGGCCGCCCCCCTGATGCGGCGCCGGGTGCGCCTATTTTTGAACGCCGGCAAGGTCCTTGATAATCTCCCCCGCCAGGATCAGGCCGGCCACCGAGGGTACAAAGGAGACGCTCCCGGGCAGGGCGCGCCGGCCTTCCGCCGGCCCCTCCCCGCACGAAAGGGGGACCCGGGGCTCCTCCTCCGAATACACCACCCTCAGGGATGGGATCCCCCGGGCCCGCAGCTCCCGCCGCATCACCCGGCAGAGGGGGCAGACCCTGGTCTGGTAAATATCCGCCACCCGGAAAAGGGTGGGGTCGAGCTTATTGCCGCAGCCCATCGCGCTGATAAGCGGCACCCCGCGGCGGCGGCATTCCTCGGCCAAAGAGAGCTTGGCGGTCACGGTGTCTATCGCGTCGGCGGCGTAATCCAGCCCGTCAAGCAGCGCCCCCTCCTGCCCGGGGAGATAAAACAGGACATGGGGCTCCACCCGGCAGGCGGGGTTGATCTCCCCCACCCGGGCGGCCATCACCTCCGCCTTGGGGCGGCCGACGGTGGATGCCAGCGCCCCGAGCTGCCGGTTGCGGTTGGAGTCCGCCACCTCGTCCCCGTCCACCAGCACCAGCCGGCCGATCCCGGCGCGGGCCAGCGCCTCGACGGTGTAGGAGCCGACCCCTCCCAGGCCGAAAACCGCGACGCTGGCCTGCTCCAGCCGCTCCACCGCCTCACGGCCCAGCAGCATCGCCTGCCGTGACAGCCATTCCTGCATGGTTTTCCTCCCCCGTTCCCCGTTCGTTTTGCTTCCTCTTTATATACTATATATATACTTTGCGTGTAAACCGCCTTTTTGTATACCGCGCCCCCGCGGGCGAGGCGCTTACCCCGCCGCTTTGGCAACCAGGCAGAGCCAGCCGCTCCGCTCCCGCCGTTCCGCCACCGTAAAGCCGCAGCGGGAGAGCGCGTCCAGCACGTCCTGCTCGCGGGTGTCGATGATGCCGGAGACGATGTAGACGCCGCCGGGCTTGAGGAAGGGGCGGACCGAGGCGGACAGGGCGATGATCGCGTCCGCCACGATGTTGGCGGCCACCACGTCAAACCGGCCCTCCACCGCCTGGACCAAATCCCCTTGGCGGATGGTGTAGGCCGGTGCGCCGAGGCCGTTGCGCTCCCCGTTTTCCACCGCGGTTTTGACCGCCAGGGGGTCGATGTCCACCCCGACGGCCCGCCCGGCGCCCAGCAGCAAGGCCGCGATCGACAGGATCCCGCTCCCGCAGCCTACGTCAAGCAGGGATTCCCCGCCGTGGATGTAGTCCTCAAGCGTCTCCAGCACCAGGCGGGTGGTATCGTGCCCGCCGGTGCCGAAGGCCAGGCCAGGGTCGATGTGCAGCAGGGCGCGGCCCGCCGCCTCGGGCGTCTCCTCCCAGGTCGGGCAGATCATCAGCCGCCGCCCGACGGGAAGGGGCTTGAAATACTTCTTCCAGTTGTTGGCCCAGTCGTCCTGGCGCACCTCGCCGGTGAGCACCTCGTTCGGGATGCCCGCCGCGGCAAAGCGCTCCCGCAGGAAGGCGACCGCCTCGGCCGGGTTCTCCTCCGGGGAGAGGTAGAGGTGGATGACCGCGTGGGTGCGGTCGCGGGCCAGGAGCTCCTCGTCAATCAGGTCAATGTGGGCGATCTCCTTCGCCCCCTGCTCCAGGTCGCTGTAGTCCTCAATGTAGATGCCGTAGGGCACCACCATGTTCGCAATCGCCGCCGCCCGGTCGGTGTCGGCCGTGGGCACGGTGATTTTCACTTCCGTCCAGTCCATGAACCATGCATCCTTTCGCGCGGTTTGGGTTTCCCGGGCCGTCCGGACAGGCCGGGGCGGTCCGGCGGACCTGCCCGGCCCCCGAGGGCCGGGCCCTTATCCCGCGAGATATTCCTTCAGCGCGGTTTGATCCAGCCCGTCGCAGCCGGCCAGGTACCCCGCCAGCTTTTCCGCGATGACGCGGCAGCCGCCGGGCACGTCGCTTTCAATGTTCAGGGGCATCACCGGGTCGTGGACGCTCAGCCGCAGCAGCAGCCAGCCGTCCCCCTCCCCCTTGGCAAAGGAGATCCGCACCCCCTCGCGGGAGTCGTCGGCGACCGCCCAGCCCTGTTTGCGGGCGTAGGCCTCCAGCCCCGCCAGGACGGCGCTGCCGTATTCGCGGAAGTCCGCCGGGCGGATGGCAAAGCGGAGCTCCGCCCCCTCGGCCGGCTCGGCCAGGCCCGCGATCAGGCTGTCCAGGGTTTTCCCCTCGGCCCGCAGCCGGGCGGCCTTGATGATGATCTTGGTCATCAGGTAGGCGCCGTCGTCCAGGAAGTAGTTCTCCCGCAGGGCGGCGTGGCCGGAGGTCTCAATGGCCAGGGGGCAGTCCACCCCTTCTTTGTTGAGGCGCACCGCCTCGTCAATGACGTTTTTATACCCCCGCTTGAAGCGGCAGTGCACCCCGCCGAGATCCTTTTCAATAAAGGCTTTCAGCCCGGTTGAGGTGATCGAGTCGGTGACGACGGTGCCGCCGGGATGGCCCTCAAGCGCGATGGCGGCGGCCAGCGCGACCAGCCGGTTGCGGTTGATCTCCCGCCCCTGCGCGTCAACACAGCCGGCGCGGTCCACGTCGGTGTCAAAGATCACGCCGAGGTCGGCCCCCGCCTTCACCGTCGCCGCGCAGACCGAGCGCATCGCGTCCTCGTTCTCCGGGTTGGGGATGTGGTTGGGGAAGCGGCCGTCCGGGTCAAGGAACTGGCTGCCCGACACGTCGGCGCCCAGGGGGGCCAGCACCTCCCCGGCGTAGAAGCCGCCCACGCCGTTGCCCGCGTCCACCACGATGCGGAAGCCGGCCAGGGGATGTTCGTAATCGGCGGCCTTCACCCCCTCGCAGATCAGGCGGCGGAGCCGGGCCGCGTACTGGGTCATGTAATCGACGGGGCGGCAGGAGCCCTGCGCGGCGGCCGGCTTCACGCCGTCCTGGGCGTTTTGCAGCACCGCCTCAATATCGCTGCCCTCCAGCCCGCCGGAGGGCAGGAAAAATTTCAGCCCGTTGCGGTGCCAGGGATGGTGGCTCGCGGTGATCTGCACCGCGCCGTCGCAGCCCAGGTCCACCGTGGTCATAAACATCGCCGGCGTGGAGGCCAGGCCGCAGTCCAGCACCGTCACCCCCGCGGCGGTCAGCGCGGCGACTACCGCGTCCCGCAGGCGGGGGCCGGAGAGGCGGCTGTCCCGCCCGACCGAGACGGTCAGCTGGCCGGCGGGCTTGCCCGCCCGCTCCGCCAGCCAGGCCGCAAAGCCGGCGGCAATGGCCCGGACCTTCTCATCCGTCAAGTCGAGCGGCTCGCCCGGCACGCCGTCAATGGCGACGCCGCGGATGTCGGTGCCGCTTTTCAAATGTTTCCAATCGGTGTTCAGCATGGTACCTGTCCTTTCCTTATAGCCGTGTCCTTATCGCCGAGGCCCGCCCTGCCCGCCTCGCCCCCGCAGGGGATGCCGGCGAAATCCCCGGGCCCTTCGGCCGTCACCGCCATTATACCGGATTTCGCCGGCTTTGTCATCTGTATTTTCCTCCCCGCGCCGGGGCCTCCCGCCGCGATCGCCGACCCCGCCGGGACGGGCCGGGCGGCGTCCCCTCCCTACACCGGGGCCCTGTGCGGAAATTTCCGCGTTTTTTCCGCAAAAACCTCCGGATCCTTTACATTTTGCAGGAATTCTGGTATACTGTTTGCGGATTTTCCTTTTCTTTCGCGGCGCTTTTGGGAGGCCGCGGCCCCGCCCTCCGGCAGCCGCCCTGACGGGCGGCGCGCGGCGGAAAAGGAGGCGGGCTGCCGGGCAGCCTGCCTCCGCTGGAAAAAACAGCGTCCACTTCGGCGCCGCCGGGAAGCCCCCGCAGCACCGAGAATGCTTTAACTGCCATCCTGCAAGGAGGGGGATTGTATGCATCCTGCCAATGGTAAAAAGGCCGGCCGGTACCGCCGTTTTCAGCGCGCCGCGGCCGCATTAGCCGCCGCCGGCGTCCTATGCCTGTCCGCCGCCGGCTGCACCGCCGGCGCGCGCCCGGCAAAGGAGGGCTCCGCGCCCAAGGCAGACCCGGCTGCCCTGTGGGAAGAAATGGAGACCGCCATGGCCGGCATCACCGACCTGGACGCCTCATTTTCCTACGACATCACTACCGAGCTGGACGGCTCTTCCATTGCCGCCACCCTGGAAGGCGGCCTCCAGCTCAAGGACATGGAGCAGTACCCCGAGTTCCGGCTGGATCTTTCGATCGGAAGCATGGGGCAGAGCTTTTCCATGGGCATGTATTATGCCGACGGAACAGCCTATCTCGACCAAAACGGCATCCGCTTCCAATACCCCCTGCCCAAAGAGGAGATTTTAACCAGCTTCGGCTCCCTCGGCGGAGGCGCAGCCAGCCCGGACGCGCCGGAAAGCCTGGACGAAATCGACCGTTTTTTAAAGGATCGTCTTCTGGGCTCCGCCGCCGTATCCGAGCAGGATGGCAGAACGCTG
>CAJFQI010000087.1 GCA_904419005.1 Candidatus Avimonas faecium
TGGTGTATGCAATTTCATCTTGAATTGTTTCCACATAAGAGAAACCAGCTTTTTGATAAGCACGGATGGCTCTTTGATTCCATGCGGCAACTCTTAGCAGTATTCTTCCGGTATGTCCTGTAAACTCACGCAGTTCTCTTACACACCGATTTACGAAATTGCTACCATTACCTTTACCACAAAATTGCGGAGCCATTGACCAACCAACCCACAAGTCTTTCCCATCGAGCTGACAGGCTACGTGACCCAATATCGTGGTTTCTTCAATAAGACAAAACTGTTCCGTTCCCCAAGTTGATTCATCCATAAGCCAATCATTGGGATGTCCTTTGAAATTATAAACAGTATAAGGGCTTTCATATTCCCAATTACTGATTTCTTCGGAAATCTTTTTTGTTAAGGGCTTTAGGATTCCATAATCAAAGAAAGTGGGCATGATCGGTTTTTCATAAATGTACAGTTGATTCTCTGGCGATTTTTCATTGATGTTATTAAAACCCATTGCCTCCCAGAATGGTTTTCCAGTAACAGGATCGGCGGTTAAGTACATCATTTTCGCGCCACCAAGGCAGAACGATTGTTCTAAACGCTTAAGCATCATCTTGCCGTAACCTTTGCGACGATGGTCCGGCCTTACATAGAACTCCATAATATATCCGTATCCGGGTTTAATAAAGCCCTTGTGATCTTCATGGTCGATTTTTCCGTAAAGGAAACCAATCGGCATTTCTCCGACATAGCACAATTCTAAATGGCGATCTATCGGTCCTTGCATGGAAATGATGCTGTTGATCCATTTCTGCTGAAACTCTTTTGGAAGTGGGCGTTCGCTATGCTCATTCATCTCATCAATATATTCATACATCAGCGACTCATACACCTTACAATTTTCTGCGTTATCAGCAGAGACTTGGACATACTTGATTTGTTTTTCCATTATATTTTCTCCAAAGTTTTATTCGGATGGTTAGGAAACGTGACCCCTCCATATACGATTCTTTTTTATATGACATCACCCTTTCTATACATTCAATTTGTATTCATACATCAAATATGATGTGGATACCCAGCGGTATTATTGCTCCTTGATGCAGTATCCTCTATCAAAATTCTTCCTTATGTGGCGTTAGCCTTTTCGCCGCCCTTTTTCTATGCCTTTTCCTTAAGCAAAATACCGTACGCCGCTGAGGAAAAGCTTTTGGTCTTTTTCGCCCGGCACGTTCTTTAACAGGTCCGTCCCCTGCCGCTCGCTGTGACCCATTTTGCCGAATACCCGGCCATCGGGGGAAGTGATCCCTTCAATGGCGCAGAGGGAACCGTTCGGGTTCCACGCAATGGAGGCGGAAGGCGTGCCTTCGGGGTCGACATACTGCGTGGCGATCTGGCCGTTGGCCGCCAATGTGCGGAGCGTTTCCTCCGTGGCGTAGAAACGGCCTTCCCCGTGGGATACCGGGATGCAGTGGAGCTCGCCCGCTTCGCATCCTGCCAGCCAGGGAGACTTCACCGACGTCACCCGCGTATAAACCATCCGGCTTACATGACGGCCCAGGGTGTTAAAGGTCAGCGTCGGATCGTCCTGCTTGAGGGAAGTGATCCGGCCGTAGGGGACAAGCCCCAGCTTGATCAGCGCTTGGAACCCGTTGCAGATGCCAAGCATCAGGCCGTCCCGTTGCTCAAGCAGCTCCGTTACCGCCTCCGCGATGCGGGGATTGCGGAAGGTGGTGGCGATAAACTTACCCGAGCCGTCCGGTTCGTCGCCGCCGGAAAACCCGCCGGGGAGCATGACGATCTGGGCGTCCCGAATCGCCTTTTCCATGCGGAGGATAGTCTCCTCAATCGCCGACGGAGAGAGGTTCTTGACCACCAGCACTTCCGGCTTAGCGCCGGTCTTCTCAAAGGCGCGGGCCGTATCGTATTCGCAGTTAGTGCCCGGGAAAACCGGGATAAATACCCGCGGACGCGCGGTATGCACCGCCGGCGCCGCCGTATTACGCTGCCCGTACAGCGGAATGTCCGGGACCATCGAGGGTTCCTGCTTCGGAGCGTTCGGGAAAACCGGCTCCAGCGGGGCCATCCAGCGTTCAATCAGCTCGTCCAGAGGGAGCTCCTGGCCGTCAATGATGATTTCCTCCTCATCCACCGTAGTGCCGAGAAGCTTATATTCCAGCCCTTCCAGGCACATGTCGCCCTCCTTGAGTTCCACAACAAAGGAACCGGCCAGCGGAGCGAACAGGGTGGTACGGTCAATATCCCGGTTGAAGGCAAACCCGATTTTGTTGCCGAAGCACATCCGCGCCACAGCCGCCGCGGCGCCGCCTTCCCGTACCACGGAGGCAGCGCTGATGACGCCATACTGGACCAGCTTGGAAATTTCGTCCATCAATTCCTTGGCCTTTTTCCAATCGGGCAGGCGGGTTTCCGGATTGACCGGCAGCGGCAGAAAGGCGACCAGCGAACCGGGATGCTGGAAAGCGGCGGTTCCGGTCTTCTTGGCCGAGGTAATGTCGCAGGTAAAGCTGACCAGGGTGGGGGGGACATCGAGCTCGTTGAAGCTGCCGGACATGGAGTCTTTTCCACCGATGGAAGGCACTCCGAATTCCTTCTGCGCGACAAAGGCGCCAAGCAGAGCAGCCGCCGGCTTGCCCCAGCGCTCCGGCACGTCACGCAGCCGCTCAAAGTATTCCTGGAAGGTCAAGCGGGCCTTAAAAGGATCGGCGCCCATCGCGGCCAGCTTTGCCAGCGACAGAGTGACCGCATAAGCGGCGCCGTGGAAGGGGCTCCAGCGGGAGATTCCCGGGATAAAGCCGTAGGTCATGGCAGTGGCGGTGTCGGTTTCTCCAGTGAGGACGGGGATTTTGGCTGTCATCCCTTCCTCCGGGGTAAGCTGATACCGGCCGGCAAAGGGCATTGTGACCGTGCCTGCGCCGATGCTGGCGTCAAACCGCTCAACCAAGCCCTTTTGGCAGGCAACCTCCAGCCGGCTGAGGTTCTCGCAGAACGCGTCCGCCAGCGGGATGACCGCCAGGCCGGAGGGGATCGCCGTGCGGTATTCCGCATCGGGGTTCGGCGCTGTGATCACCGCTTTTGCCGTCTGGGTTACGCCGTTGGTGTTCAAGAAGTCGCGGCGGATATCCACGACGGTATCGCCGCGCCAGCTCATGTGCAGGCGGGCTTCCTCGGTGACGACCGCGACGACGGTCGCTTCAAGATTTTCCTCCGCAGCCGCGGCAATGAACGCGTCCGTGTCCTTGGGATCAAGGACCACGGCCATCCGCTCCTGGGATTCGGAAATCGCCAGCTCGGTCCCATCAAGCCCCTCGTATTTTTTCGGCACCTTGTCCAGGTTGATTTGCAGGCCGTCGGCCAGCTCGCCGATCGCCACGCAGACGCCGCCGGCGCCAAAGTCGTTGCAGCGCTTGATAAGCCGCGACACATCGCCGTTGCGGAACAGCCGCTGGATTTTGCGCTCGGTCGGCGGATTGCCCTTTTGCACCTCCGCGCCGCAGGTGTCAATTGACTGGGAGTTGTGCGCCTTGGAGGATCCTGTCGCGCCGCCGCAGCCGTCCCGACCGGTCCGCCCGCCCAAAAGTACGATCACGTCGCCCGGAACGGGGGTTTCCCGCACCACGTTTTCCTTGGGGGAGGCCCCGATCACGGCGCCGATCTCCAGCCGCTTGGCGACATAGCCGGGATCGTACAGCTCGGCAACCTGGCCGGTTGCCAGGCCGATCTGGTTGCCGTAGGAGGAGTAGCCCGCCGCCGCGCCGGTGGTGATTTTCCGGCTGGGCAGTTTGCCCTCCAGCGTGTTTTCCAGCGTCACGCGGGGATCGCCCGAACCAGTGACCCGCATCGCTTGATATACATAGGCACGCCCGGAAAGCGGGTCGCGGATTGCGCCGCCGAGACAGGTGGCCGCGCCGCCGAACGGCTCAATTTCGGTGGGGTGGTTGTGGGTCTCGTTCTTGAACTGCACCAGCCACTGCTCGGTCTTCCCGTCAATATCGACCGGCACCTCAATGGAGCAGGCGTTGATCTCCTCCGATTCGTCAAGGTCGGGGATCATCCCGCGCTTTTTCAGCAGCCGCATCCCCATCGTAGCCATATCCATCAGGGTGACGTTTTTCTGCGGCAGGCGGTCGCCGTAGACCTCTTTGCGCGCGTCGTAATAGGCGGCAAGCGCGTCTTCAATTACTGCGGTGAGCGCGCCGCGCTGCACTTCAATTTCCGAAAGCTTTGTGAGGAAGGTAGTATGCCGGCAGTGGTCGGACCAATAGGTGTCGATCACCTTGAGCTCGGTGACGGAAGGGTCGCGCTTTTCCTGGTCGCGGAAATAGTCGCGGCAGAACATCAGGTCGGCGGGGGACATCGCAAACCCCATGGAGCGCCAGTAATCTTCGACCTGGGAATCGGACATGGCGGTAAAGCCCTCCACCCGCTTGACATTTTCGGGTACAGCGGCGGACAGGTCAAGCGTCTCCGGCTTTTCCAAGGAAGCGACGCGGGATTCCACCGGATTCACCAGGTAATGCTGCACCCGCTGAAACTGCTCGTCCGTCAGCGCCCCCTTCAGGCAGATCACCCGGGCAGAGGCGACGCGGGGGCGTTCCCCCTGCGTGAGGAGCTGGACGCACTGGGCGGCGGAATCGGCCCGCTGATCATACTGCCCAGGAAGGTATTCCATGGCAAAAACCCGCCAGCCTTGGCCGGCGTCAAATTCTTCGTCGTAAACGTTGTCCGCGTTCGGCTCGGAAAACACGGTGCCCCGTGCCCGCTCAAATTCCTCCGCAGTCAGGCCTTCCACATCGTACCGGTTCAGCAGGCGGAGCGCCTCAATCGCCGTCATGCCCAGGTTGTCCCGCAGGTCGTCCAGCATCTGGCGTGCTTCGACATCAAAGCCGTCCCGCTTTTCCACGAAAACCCGAATCACGTTTGACATAATTCAATTCCTCACTTTATAACAATAGATAATAGTAGCATACCATAAAATCCAGCAAAGCAAAAGAGGAAACATCGGAAAAAAGCGGAAGGATTTCCCGCTTTGTTTTGTGCTCTTCGGTTGATGGGGAGCCAGCGGATTCCGTCATGCCGGAGGATCGCGGAAATGGCGCTTGATTCATAGAAAAAAAAAGCCTATAATAAAATTTCAGCGAGCCATAGTGCGCTGAAATTTAAATAGCATTACAGCCGGCATATTGCGGGCTTTGGCGAGATAGAAGGGACGGAAACGGATGACCGACTTTTTAAAACGCACCTGGGCGACGATTGACCTTGACGCCATCCAGCAGAATTGCCGCGCGATCATCGGCTCTCTTTCGGAGGGCTGCCGGATGATGGCGATTGTAAAGGCCGACGCCTACGGGCATGGGGCGGCCTATGTTTCCCGGGTCCTTGAGGAAGCCGGGGCGGATTGGTTTGGCGTTTCCAACTTGGAAGAGGCATTGCAGATACGCAAAGCGGGGATTACCCGGCCTATCCTGATTCTCGGATATACCCCGGCCTGTGAGGCCCGGAGGCTGGCGGCGAACGATGTCACCCAGACCGTCTGCAACGAGGAATATGGCTGGGAGCTGAGCCGGGCGGCCTGCGACGCAGGGGTACAGGTCCGCGTCCATCTCAAGGTGGACACGGGGATGTCCCGCATCGGCTTCCTTTGCCAGCGGGAGCAGGAGCTGATAAAGGCGGCCGATCAGGCGGAAAGGGTCTGCCGCCTTCCCGGGTTGATTCCAGAGGGGATTTTTACCCATTTTGCCTCGGCTGACGAGGAGGAGGGGGAGGCGTTCACCCGTTTGCAGTTTGCTCTGTTTGAGGGGGTTATCGCCCGTTTGGCCGAGCGTGGGATCCGCTTTGCCCTCAAGCATTGCTGCAACAGCGCCGCGACGCTGCTGTATCCCGAAATGCACATGGATTTGGTGCGGCCGGGGCTGATCCTGTATGGATTGCTGCCGGCCCCATGGCTGGCTGGGAGGCTTCCTCTCCGCCCGGCAATGGAACTGAAAACCGCGGTTTCCATGGTCAAAGAGGTGCCTGCCGGCTCAGTGGTGAGCTACGGCCGCACCTATACGACCCAAGCGGCTACCGCCTTGGCAACCGTGCCGATCGGCTATGCGGACGGTTATCCACGGAGCTTTTCCAACCGGGCGAGCATGCTGGTAAACGGGCGCCGCGCCCCGGTGGTGGGGCGGGTCTGCATGGACCAATGTATGCTGGATGTGACCGGCATCCCAGAAGTGCGGGAGGGGATGATGGTTACTGTGTTCGGCAGGGATCAGGGGGAAACCCTGCCCGTTGAAGAATTTGCGGCGCTGTCCGGCACCATCAACTATGAATCGATCTGCTTGATTGGAAAACGGGTTCCCCGCGTATTCCTCCGCGATGGCCAGCCGGTCGGACAGCTCAATTACATTGTTCCGGAGGAGTAAAGGGCCCTGTATAACGGCCGTACATTGGCGCGGCGGATGCGTCGTTCGGAAAGATGACAGGGAAAACGCCGGCGGGTGCGGATTTCGCCGCCCGCCGCTGTGCAGGGAGGGACAAGCTATGACGGATTACATCGCCACGCCGCTGGAAATTGCGCTTCCCATCCAAAAGGTTGTTACGGTCCACTATTTTGAATACGCCAAAAATTATGTGTTTGAGGGCGAGCGGCACAATTTCTGGGAATTTCTTTATGTGGATAAGGGCGAAGTGGAGGTGATGGCCGGCGAGGTGGGATACCGGCTGCGGCAGGGGGAAATGATCTTCCACAAGCCCAACGAATTCCATAACGTCTATGCCAACGGGGTGGTCGCGCCGAATCTCGTGGTGGTTTCGTTTGAATGCGGCGCGCCCTCCATGGCTTATTTTGAGGGGAAAATCGTAACCGCCGGGGAGGAGGAGCGCACGCTGCTCGCCCGGATCATCCGGGAAGCGAGGGACGCCTTTTCCACGCCGCTTGACGATCCTCAGACCAAGGTGATGCAGCGGGCGTCCTGCCATGCCTTTGCCAGCGAGCAGATGATTGCCATCCTTTTGCAGGAGATGCTGATCGGGCTGATCCGGCGGGGCGCAGAGGATGACCGCGGGGTCAAAATATCCTCCTCAGTCAAAACCCGTTCCGACAACGATCTGGTAAAGCGGGTAATCGCCTACATGCAGGAAAACATTTATGGGAACTTGTCCTTTGCGCAGGTTTGTCGGTTTTCCGCACAGAGCGCGACCAATCTAAAGACCATTTTTAAGGCGGTTACCGGCCGCGGCGTAATGGAATATTACCGCGGGATAAAGATTGAGGCCGCAAAAACCATGCTGCGGGAGGGGGACGGCAATGTCACCCAAATTGCCGACCGTCTCGGCTACGCCTCCGTCCATTATTTTTCCCGCTACTTCAAGCAGGCCACCGGCATGACCCCCAGCGAATACACCCTCTCAATCCAAGCAAAATAGCTTTCCGGGCGACACGTAAGAAAAGAGAAAGGATTCCCTTTTTG
>CAJFQI010000088.1 GCA_904419005.1 Candidatus Avimonas faecium
AGCCCAGCAGGCCGCCTTCGCCACTGGTGTTCCTCCTAATATCTACGCATTTCACCGCTACACTAGGAATTCCGCCTGCCTCTACTTCACTCAAGAACGACAGTTTCAAATGCAGCCCCGGGGTTAAGCCCCGGTATTTCACATCTGACTTGCCATCCCGCCTACGCACCCTTTACACCCAGTAATTCCGGACAACGCTCGCTCCCTACGTATTACCGCGGCTGCTGGCACGTAGTTAGCCGGAGCTTACTCTTCAGGTACCGTCACTTTCTTCGTCCCTGACTACTTAGGTTTACAATCCGAAGACCTTCTTCCCTCACGCGGCATTGCTGGTTCAGGGTTTCCCCCATTGACCAATATCCCCCACTGCTGCCTCCCGTAGGAGTCTGGGCCGTGTCTCAGTCCCAATGCGGCCGATCAACCTCTCAGTTCGGCTACCGATCGTCGCCCGAGCCCATCCTTCAGCGGATTTCTCCTTTGATTGCAGGACCATGCAGCCCCGCAATGTCATGCGGTATTAGCGGCCGTTTCCAGCCGTTATTCCCCTCTGAAGGGCAGGTTGCTCACGCGTTACTCGCCCGTCCGCCACTAAGATATCCAAAAGCAAGCTCTCAAATATCTCCGTTCGACTTGCATGTGTTAGGCATGCCGCCAGCGTTCGTCCTGAGCCAGGATCAAACTCTCTAGAAAATTCTATTACTTCATCCTTCCGGATGCCGTAACCTTTTCTTCGAGCTCTTCTGCTCTCTTGGACTTCTGTCCGTCCAGGCTCTCGCCTGGCTCGACGCTGTGCGTCGCTTCTTTTCCTTTTGCTTCGGCCGGGTCTCCCCGGCTTACCTCAAAAGAATCTTTCGGGTCGTTTTCTCGTCTTTTTCCCGTTGTTTAATTTTCAAGGTCCCATCGGGCTCCGCCCGCCTGCCAAGCCGCTTCACCGCTCGCTTTTTGGGCTTTGCCCTGCCTCTTTTCCGGCCCGGCCTCCCGGCCGCCCCTCAAGAGCGCTTTGCTATTATATCGCTTTATCCCCACCTTGTCAATACCGTTTTTGCGGTTTTTTTCGTTTTTGCGGTTTTTTTCATTTTTTCTTTCTGTATTGACAAAATGGGGAATGATCCGCCGTATCTGCGGAATACTAAAACGGCGGAAACCCGCTTTCGCCGCCTGCCTCCCGGCCGCATAGGTTTATGCAGGCCTAAACCGCAGCGCAGCGGACGCGCGCCCTCGCTTAGCGGGGGCCGGGCGGAGCAGGCAAAGGCGATGCAAAACGAGGGGAGGGGCCGAAAACATGCAAAGGCTTTATCTGGATGCGCCGCCGGTGAAAAACCCGCGGAAGGTATGGCAGGTGGTAGCGATCGTCCTCCTAAACTTATTCGTGATCGCCCTCCTGCCTTCCGACCACGCCGTGGACGCCTTGTCCAAGCTGGGCTCCACCGGCAGCGAGGTGCGGCAGATTCAAACCAAATTGATCCATTGGGGCTACCTTAACGACAAAGCGGACGGCATTTACGGGCCCAAAACCAGGGACGCGGTCATCGCCTTCCAGAAAAAGAACGGCTTGGCCGCCGACGGGATTGCGGGGCCGGCCACCTTACAGGCCATGGGGATCTTCAGCTCCTCCTCCGGCTCGTCGTCCCAGAGCGGCGGGCAGAGCGACCTCAACCTCCTGGCCCGGCTGATCTCCGCCGAGGCGAGAGGGGAGAGCTACACCGGGCAGGTGGCGGTAGGCGCGGTGGTGCTCAACCGGGTGGAGCACCCGTCCTTTCCCGATACGATTGCGGGCGTCATCTACCAAAAGGGCGCGTTTTCCTGCCTGGACGACGGCCAGTTTGACCAGCCGGTTGCGGAAAGCGCCTACCGTGCGGCGCGGGACGCCATGAATGGGTGGGATCCCTCAAGCGGCGCCATCTATTATTATAACCCGGTGACCGCCACCAACCAATGGATCCGCTCCCGCCCCGTGATCGTCCAGATCGGCAGGCACGTGTTTTGCAGCTGACGGGCCGGGACGGTTCCCCATAAAAGCGGGAAATGCGGCGCGCGCCCTTTCCGGGACGCGCGCCGCAGGCGGTGTGCGGGCCATGGGGGAAGAGGCGGGGGCGGCACGGTTTGCGACGGCCTATTGGCCTCGGCACGATTTTAGGCGCTGCCTGACGATGCATGGATACCACTTATTGGAGAAAAAAGAAAGACGGGTTCCATAAATTCAGGGCGTGGAGGGCGGCCCGGAGCCCGCCTCCTGCCCGCAAGCCCGCTTCCCCCGCAGCGCAGCTCGTTGCTCCCGCAACGAGCGGAAGAAGCCGGTAAGCTGGGCGGCGCATTCCTCCCGCAGAAAGCCGCCCTCGCAGGCCGGGCGGTGGTTGTAGGGCAGGGCGAACAGGTCCACCACCGACCCGCACGACCCGGCCTTGGGGTCTGCGGCGCCGAATACCACCTTATCCAGCCGGGCGTTGATAATCGCCCCCGCGCACATGGGGCAGGGCTCGAGCGTGACGTACAGCTCGCAGCCGAAAAGGCGCCAGCCGCCCAGCGTCCGGCAGGCCTCGTCAATCGCCTCCAGCTCCGCATGGGCGAGGGCGTTCCTGCCCCGCTCCCGCCGGTTGCGGCCGCGGCCGACAATCCGGCCCTGCCGGGCCACCACGGCCCCCACCGGCACCTCGCCCTCCGCCGCCGCCTGGGCGGCCAGCCGGAGCGCCTCCCGCATCAGCTCTTCAGGGGAAAGGAGGGCCCCCGACGCGCCGGGGGCGCCGTTCCCGCTGCCGGCGCCCATCAGGCCGCCCCCAGCTGGGTGGTGAGGACCGACAGCAGCGTCAGCAGGACCCCCGCGGCAATCCCGGCGACAAACAGGCCGGAGGAAAACAGGAGCTTGACCCGCTCGCCGAGGGGGAGGGCCGGCGCCGGCTCCGCTTTGCCGCGGACAAGGGGGTCGCCCCGTACATAAAGGAACATCAGGGCCAGCATCCCGAGGATGCCGATCACTGAAAAAACCACCAGCAGCGTGACCTGGGACTGCTCGGCCGTCTGGCCCAGGCCGATGTATTCCAGGATCTGCGCCATAAAATTGTTCAGGAAATGCAGCAGCATCGCGGGCCACACCCGGCCGGTGCGCAGCGCCAGCCAGCCGCAGGCCAGCCCGACCAGGAAGGCGAAGGGGATCTGCAAAATGTTGCCGTGCATCAGGGCGAAAAGCGCGGCGGTGGTCACAATCGCGAACGCCCCTCCATAGGGGCGCAGCAGGCGGAGGATATAGCCGCGGAACAGCAGCTCCTCAAGCAGGCCGGGCAGCACCGCAAACACCAGGATGTTGAGCAGCAGGCTGGGGATGGTTGGCTCCAGGTAGCTGGGCAGGGTGGGCTGCCGGATCCCGAACAGGGAAAAGAACGCCATCAGGTAGGAGGTGGCGAAATTCGCCAGCACGCACACCGCCAGGCCGCCCAGCAGCGCCGGCAGCAGGCTGGACAGGCGCAGCGGCTGCTGGGAGGGGCCGCCGTTTTCCTCATACGGGGAGAAGGGACGGATCCGGCGGCGGGCAATCCCGGCGGACACCGGCCCGGGCAGGCCCATAATCAGGGCGTAGGCCGCCATATAGGCGACCAGGAACCCGGCGCTCCCCATGCCGTACCTCCCGTCCGACGCCAAGGGATTGGCAATCCCCAGCATGGACAGCACCAGGATAATCAGGGTAAAAACGGTCTGCAGCAGGACCAGCATCAGCAAAAACATCACGCCGATCAGGCTGGCGTCCTGCCGCAGCGTCAGCTTCTGGCTGTAGCCGGGCCCGGTGTATTGTGGGTGCTGCATTTGTCCATCCCTCCGCTGCCGCTTATTCCGCCGGCCGGCTGTCCCCGTCCGGCGGTTGCTGCTTGAAAATAATCCATTTGCTGAAAAAATAATTCATCACCATGACAATCACGTTGACCGCGACCTTGGCAACGCCGCCGTTGACGTGCAGAAGATTGACCAGCAGCCCCATGCACAGCTCATCCACCGCAAAGGAGAAAAGCCGGGCGGCCAGGAACAGGACGAATTCCCGCGCCAGGGCCTTGGCCGTATCGGTGCGGCTGCGGAACACAAACAGCTTGTTGACCACATAGGCGAACAGGACGGCCGCCGCCCAGGCCAGCGCGTTGCTGACCAGGTTGTGGATCCCCAGGGCGTTGTAAAAGATGCCGTAGGCCACCATATTCACCAGGGTGGTCAGCGCCCCAAAGACCACATAGCTCACCGTTTCCCGGTTCAGCAGCCGCGGGAACCGGCCCCGCGCCCAGCGCAGGGCCAGCAGCAGGAGCATGGCCAGGAACGCGCCTACGCAATCCATCGCCCAGTCCAGAATCCGCGGGTCGCGCCCGGGCACCAGCCCCTGGTGCAGCTCATCGGTTACGGCGTAGAACACCGCCATCGCCAGGCCCAGCACGATGGCCCGGTGGTCGGGCGTCCCCATGACCCGCAGGGCATTCCAGAGCATCAGGGCCAGGATTCCAAAGCTCCCCCATTGCAGGAGGACCTCAAGCACCTGGGTAAAGGCCTCCCGGAAGGCGGGGGAGAAGGAGACGTCAAACAGCAGGGACCCCATCTTCTCCACCCACGCGACGGCGGAGGCCTGCATTGCGGCCACCGCGGCGGGCGGGATCCCGGACAGGATAAACAGCCCCAGCGCCCACAGCGCCGTGCCGGTCCAGGCCAATATTGTATTCGCTTTTTGGGACGAAGCTTGTTGATTCATGTCCGATCCTCTGCCTTTGTCCGTGCCGGCGCCCGCGGAGCTACAAAAGCTCCTCAAGCACCGACGCCACGCCGTTTTCCGCCAGGGTGCCGGTCACCCGGTCGGCCGCGTCCAGCACCTCCGGCGGGGAGCCGCCCATCGCGACGCCGATCCCGGCGTAGGCCAGCATAGGGAGGTCGTTGCGGCTGTCCCCGACGGCGATGCTGTCCTGCCGCGGGATGCCGAGGGCTTCAAGCACCCGGCGCATCCCGTCCGCCTTGGACACGCCGGCGGGCACCACCTCCGCATAGCGGCCGTGCTCAATGATAGCGAGCGCCGGCTCCAGCAGGCGGCGCTCCGGGCCAACGGGGCCGTAGGCGGTGAATTTCAGCACCCCCTGGCCGGCGTATTTCCCGCCGGGGGCAAAATCCTCCGGCCCCGACACTACGGGCCAGCCCGTCTTATAGGAGGGCGGGGAGTTGAGGGAGTACATGTTTTCCTCCCCCTCCAAAAACACCGCTTTGCCGTTGCGCTGGTAGGTCTCTATGACCAGGCGCAGCGTCTCGGGCTCAAGCAGGCGGCGGTAGAGCACCCGGCCGCCCAGGCGGATATAGCCGCCCGCCGCCGCCACGATGCCGTCAAAGCCGATGGCCTCCACGGCGCTGTAGATGTACGAGGGGGCCCGGCCGGTGCAGAGGAACACCCGGTGCCCCGCCGACCGCGCCCGGCGGATCGCCGCCGTCACCGTTTCAGAAGGGGGGCGGTCCTTGGAGGCAATGGTGCCGTCCAAATCAAGGAAAACCGCCCAAATCCGCCGGGCGTTTGTATCCATACGTACTTTCTCCATCTTTCTTCCTCCTGGCTCGCCTAGCGGCGGGCGCGCCTGGCGGCGGGCACGTCGCGCACCCGCCTTTGCGGGGTATTTTCCCCGGCGCCGCCCGCGTGCTTGCGTGGGCGCGGGAGGCCGGCGTCCCTCGCCTGGCGGCGGGCACGTCGCGCACCCGCCTTTGCGGGGTATTCTCCCCGGCGCCGCCCGCGTGCTTGCGTGGGGGCGGGAGGCCGGCGTCCCTCGCCTGGCGGCGGGCACGTCGCGCACCCGCCTTTGCGGGGTATTTTCCCCGGCGCCGCCCGCGTGCTTGCGTGGGGGCGGGAGGCCGGCTAAGCCGCTGCTTGCCGCCCTCTAGGGCCGCCCGCCCGGGCCGAGGATGCGGGCGGCGTTGCCGCCGAGGACCGCGTCCCGCTCCTCCGGCGTGAAGCCGTAGGCGTCCAGGAATTCCCGGGCCGCGGCAAGGGCCTGGCTCTGGTCCCCCCACGGGGAATCGGAGCCGAACAGCACCCGCTCCGGGCCGATCCCCCGCACGAGGCGGGCGAAACGGTCCCATTCCCCCCGCTCGTTGGGCAGGCAGAAGCTGGTATCAAGCAGCACGGTATACCGGCAAAGCTCCGGCAGCGCCTCCTCCACCTGCTCCCACTGGCGGTAGCCGCCGAAGTGGGCCAGGATGATCCGCGCCTGCGGCACGGCTTCACACAGGCGCAGGGAATGGACGGGGGCGCAGTGGACGGGGGGCGGCATCCCGATGTCCTCCCCGGCGTGCAGCAGCACCCACAGACCCAGCTCCGCCGCCTTTTTGACCACGGCGACCGATTCGGGGCTGTCCGCGAAAAAGCCCTGGTATTCGGGATGGAGCTTGATCCCCTTCAGCCCGAGGGAGGCCAGCCGTTCCAGCTCCTGCATGGCGTCGGGGGAATGGGGGTGGACGCTGCCGAAGGAGCGCAGCCCTGGCATCCGGTCGACCTGCGCGGCGAAATTGTTGATCGTCTGCGAGGGCCGGGGGGAGGTGGCAATCGGCATCACCACGCTGAAATCCAGCCCGGCGGCGCGGCTGGAGGCGGTCAGCCCCGCCGCCGTCGCGTCGGTATGGGGCTCCGCCCTGCCGTACCGGGAGACATAGGGGCGGGTATTTTCCACCAATTGGGCCAGCGCCCGCGCGGCCAGCTTATCGGGAAACAGGTGGGTATGGAAATCAATCAGCATCAGGCGGTTCCTTCTTTCTGTCAGTGAGGGGAGGGAAAAGGGCCACGCGCGGGGGATTCCGCCACCCGGAGCAGGGGCCGCTCCCGGCAAACGCTTGCCCGGCACGGATCAGCCCGGGGGGCGCCTTATTGCAGGGCGGCGAAATCGTAGCTGCCGTCCCGGCTGTACAGGATATAGGACGCCTCGTCCCCGAGGACATCGGTCAGGGCGCGGATCTCCTCCCGGATCTGGGAAGCGGTATAGCCGTCCCCCCCGATCCACGGCATCATGGCGGGCCGTTCGTCCTCAGCCATCAGCTCCAGCCGGAGGTTCACCTGCGAGGCGGACAGCCGGACCGCGTCGTACGGCTGGCCCGCCGGGTCGGACAGGGTTTCCTCCCCCGCATGGAGCGTATCCCCCAGGGTGGACGGGATCAGTACGGGGGACACCGTGGCGGCGCCGAAGGTGACCGGGTTGCCGCCAAAGGGCGCGGTGCCCTCCCCAAAGGCGGAAAGCCCCGGCATGGTCTG
>CAJFQI010000089.1 GCA_904419005.1 Candidatus Avimonas faecium
GTGGAGCATCCCGACCCGATCCGGCTGTCCAACCTCAAGGGGTACGAGTATCAGCGGCGGATCGCCGTGGACAACACCCGCGCGTTCCTTGACGGGTTTGAGGCCAACAATATGCTGCTGTACGGCGACCGGGGGACGGGGAAATCCTCCACCGTCAAGGCGCTGCTCAACGAGTACGCCGGGCAGGGGCTGCGGATGATTGAGATGCCCAAGGAATACCTCCGCCAGCTCCCCGACCTGACCGGGCATCTCGCCGCCGTGCCGATGAAGTTTATCGTCTTTATTGACGATCTCTCCTTTTCGGACAACGACGATTCCTTCGCCGCCCTCAAAGCGGTGCTGGAAGGCGGGCTGGCTTCCCGCCCCGACAATGTGGTGATCTACGCGACCTCAAACCGCCGGCACCTGCTCCGTGAGTCCTTCAGCGCCCGCCAGGGGGATGAAATCCATCACGCCGATACGGTGCAGGAGGCGGTCTCCCTCTCCGACCGGTTCGGGATTACCCTGACCTTCCTGATGCCGGATAAGCAGCACTTTTTGGAAATTGTGGAGCAGATTGCGTCCGACCGGGGGCTGGATGTCGACCGCCAGACCCTGCTTAATGCGGCGGAGCGCTGGGCGCTTGAGCGGGGGGCCCGCTCCCCGCGGTATGCCCGGCAGTTTATCGCCGACGCGCAGGCGAAGCTCAGCCGCGGCGAATCGCTGTAACGCAGGGCGGCCCTCCGCCAAGGAAAGGAAGGGGCGTGCGCATGGGATTGTTTGGCAGGCGCAAGACCTCCGAGGATAGGGAGACGGCCGCGCTGCTGGCGCGGCTGGACGGCAAAAGCGTCAAATACGTCACCCGGCGGGATCCCGCCACCCAGGTGGAAACCGTGATTGGGCACGAGGGCCGGCTCAACACCAAGGACGGGCAGATCGTCATTGTCTGCAACGGGACCGAGGTGTTCCGCTGCCCCTCGGCGGGGGCGCGCTGCGGCGAGCTGCTCAGCCTGGACGGGGTGACCATCCGCACTGACGAGGGGATGGTCGTCGCCTATTACCAATATTACCGGTAAAGGGCGCGGGGACCGCCGGAGGGCCGGGCTTTTCCCGGCTTTTTACTATGCAAGAAGCCCCGCCGAGGAATCTATGCCAAAAGCCCCGGAGGCAAAACGGCCGGCCGTTTTGCCTCCGGGGCATCGTGCTTTTGCAGGCTTTTGCCGGGAAGACGGGCCTTACCCGTTCGGCAGGATCAGGGTGGTCAGCGCCTGCCGCTGCTCCGGCGCGGGAGGGGCCAGCCGCCCGTCGGCCGCCAGGGCCTTCAGGATGTGCAGCAGGAACCAGCCGTCCGCAAAAAAGAGGAATTGCAGCCCGAATTTCCGCATCGTATGCAGGTGCCGCGGGGCCGCGGCCAGCACGGCCCGGATAAAGGGAGCCTTGAGCGCGTCCCACGCCTCCTGATGCGCCCGCTTGATCCGGCCGCCCAGGGCAAGCAGCTCCCGCCGGGTTTCCTCCTCCCGGATCCAGACGGCCTGCAGCGCCGACACATCCTTCCCGCCCCGGCGGAGGATGCCCCGCTCGCTCAAAAAGGCGCCTTCCTCGGGGGAGAGCGTCCCGCTCCCCAGCAGGCGGGGCAGGAGGGACAGGACGCGCTGGGCCTCCTCCTGGTAGTGGTCGCTGGCCCGCGGGGCCGACCACTCGGAATCGACCTGCCACAGCATATACCCGCCGGCGGCGTTCCACATCGGGCCGCACCAGCGCGTCATGCTGTCGAGATACTGCGGCGGGCGGACGCCGGGGGTGGGGACGGAGGCGTAGCAGATATTCTGCCCGCCGTCCGGCCGCATCGTCGCCGCCTGTTCAAAGGGGATATCCTCCCGGAACAGCTCCTCCCCGCCTTGGGACGCGATGTAGGGGATCAGCGCCCACAGCAGGAAGTTCCGGTCCCCGTCGCCGCCGGCGATCCTCCCGCTTTGGCAGAGCCGGTCCAGTGTACCGCCGGTCAGCTCGGCGTAGAGGTCGCCGGCAAAGTCCGCCGCTGCGCGGCGGTACATTTGGTCGTGCAGGCGGACGAGCTCTTCGGTGGGCTCGTCGAGCAGGATGTTGATCCGGTACCGGTCCCCCTCCTTGAGCAGGAAGCCGTATTCGGCCAGGTAATCCGCCTCGTCCTCGACATATACCGGGGAAACGCCCAGCATATCGGCGATTTCGTTGGCGGTTTTGTCCTCCCGCCGGACGGCATAGGCGATGTTCTGCGACAGGGCGGAGCGGAAAAAGCGGTGGCATCCGCCCAAGGCGCCGACCGACCCGTTGGTGCCGCAGAGATCAAATTGGATGGGCGAAAAGGACAGCTCGCTGCGGGGTCGCCGGGTTTCCATTCCTTGCTTCAGCTCCTTTTTGGCTTCAAACAGGTGCCATTTCACCGTGCCGAGGGGGATCCCAAGCTCCTGGGCGATCGCGTCCTGCGGCTTCTCCTCGTAGTAATAGGCCACGATGATCCGGCGGCGCAGGCGGGAAAGGTAGGCGATCTCCCGGCGCAGGCGGGCCTGCGTGTCCGCCGCGGCCACCTGCTCGGCGATATCCTCGTCCGAGGCCAGGCGGTCCGCCAGCTCGTCCAGCCCGGCGCCGATCCCGTTTTTCGGACGCCCGCGGTAGTAGTTGGCCAGGACGTGGCGGGCGGTCGTCCAGAGGAAGGCGGGGACCGACGCGATATCGTCCCGCAGCAGCAGGGCGCGGTACACCTTGAGCAGGATCTCCTGGGTTACGTCCTGGGCGTCCTGCTCGCTGGCGCAGCGGCGCAGCGCAAACCCGTACACGGGCTGGAGGTAGGCGGAAACGGCGTCCCCGGCTTGGCTGGCGTTCATGGCAATGTCCTCCGCGTTTTATTTTGACAGGCCTGTTGCCAAGATAGACACCGGCGGGCCGAAAAGGTTGGCGTTTTTTCAAAAAATATTGGCGTTTCTCCCATCCCGCCCCATTTATCCCTCCCCAGGGCCGTCCGCGATCCAGCGTTCCCGGACAAAGGGCGGGCCGACCGACGGGTCGAGCAGGGGGCGGTAGGCGTCCGGCCGGCGGAAGGCGTCGCCCATCATCTCGCTTTGCCGGTAGGCGCGCAGCTCGTCCAGGTCGTATTCGGCCAGGAAGAGCCCCTCCGCCTCCTCGCCCGCGACAAAGAGCGCCATCTCCCGCGCCCGGCCGTTTTCGTCCCAGGGGATGGGCTGGAAGGCGCAGGAGGCCCCCTGGTTTTCCCCGGCGGCGTTGGCCATGACCACGCCGGCCATGTTTTCATAGGCGCGGGTCTGCAGGGCGTTGACCCGCGGGGGCATCCCGCCGCAGCAGTTCGGCACCAGCAGGATCTCCGCCCCCTTTTTCATCAGCACCCGGGCGCTTTCCGGGAATTCCCGGTCAAAGCAGATCATGATGCCGAGCCGCACCCCGTCAAAATCGGCGGTGCGGAACTCGTCCCCCGCCTCCAGCAGGCATTCCAGCGAAAAGGCGCAGGTGTGGACCTTGTCGTATTGCAGCAGGATTTCCCCCTGCCGCCCGATGAGGAAGGCGCTGTTGCGCGGGCGCTCCCGGCCCTTCGTAAAGGCGGTCATCACCACCCCGACCCGCCGGGCGGCGGCTTCCTGCCGCACCCCGCGCAGGAGGGGGCTGTCCGGCGTGAGGGCGGCCTGCGCCCATTCTCGGTAGGCGGGCAGCCGCCGCACCTCCTCCCAGCTTAAGCCGGAGCGGGGCATGTCGTATTCCTCATCCACCGATTTGCCGGGGAAGAGGCGGGGCATCCGGTATCCCTGGAGCCAGCACTCCGGGAAAAGGACAAGGTCGGCCCCCCGGCCGGCCGCCTCACGGATATAGGTTTTGGCGCGCTCCAGGTTCTGCGCCGGGTCGTCCCCCTGCCGCGCCTGGACTGCGGCGATGCGGAATGGCTTCATGGGCTGTTCCTCCTTGGCCCCGGATTGGCCGCTGTGTTGATGGCGCGGCTTTTTACCCGCATTATACCCGATCGCCGCAGAAAAAGCCACCCGTTCCCCCGGAAAGGGGCGGGCGGCTTTTCGTTGATTCCGTATTTGCATAAGGAAAAGCGGCGGCTGAAAGGCGGCATTTAGTCTTCTGCCGGCCGGGCGCTTTCTTCCGGCGCGCAGACAGCTTCCTCGCCCGTCCTCTGCGCCGGGTGCAGCCATTTCCCGCTTTTGAGCCGCCCGAGGACGAACAGGCATTTGACGATTTCCTCCACGCTGACGAGCAGCACCACCCCCTCCACCGGCAGGCGGAGGACGTAGGCTCCCAAAAAAGCGAGGGGGACGCCGAGGATCCACATGGTCCCCGCCTCGAGCTTGAGGGCATAGCCTGCGTCCCCGCCGCCGCGGAACACGCCGATGATGGTCAGGGTGTTGACCATCCGGGCGATGAAAATGACGCCGAAGATGCGCAGGATGGTGGCGGCGGCGCGCATGGCCTCGGGCGAGATCTCAAAGAAGGTGGGGATCAGCGGCGCGCAGACAAAGAGCGCGGCGCCCAATACCAGCCCGAGCGCGGCCGCGATGACGGTGAATTTGCCGGCGTACCGGCGGGCGGTTTCCGGCTCCCCGCTGCCGATGCGGTTGCCGATCATGACCAGCGCGGCGCTGGCGATGCCCAGGCAGAGGACCATGAACAGGTTCTGCACCGTGCTGGTGATGTTGGTCGCCGCCAGGGCATAGGTGCCGATCAGGCCGTAGGCCACCGTATAGAGCACCGAGCCGAGCCCCCAGCACCCTTCGTTGAGCACCACGGGCAGGATGGTCGCGTAGGTCTTGCGGAAAAAGGCGGCGTCAAAGCGCCAGTAATCCCTCCATTTTCCCCGCAGCGGGCAGCGTTTGCGCAGGCTGAACGCGAGCAGCAGCACGCATTCCGCCACCCGGGCGATCAGGGTGGCGATGGCCGCGCCCTTCACCCCCAGCGCAGGGAGGCCGGCCTTGCCGAAGATGAGCAGGTAGTTGAAAAAGGTGTTGGTCAGCACCGCGCCCAGGCTGATGAGCATGGGGGTGAGCGCGTTGCCGATGCTGCGCTGCGCGTTGGCCAGCAGGAAGCTGACCGCCGTGGGCAGGTAGCTTAGGCAGACGATGGTCAGGTAATCCCGCCCGAAGCCCTGCACCGCCTCCTCGTGGGCAAACATCCGGATGATCGGCAGGGGGATCAGCAGGGCTACCCCGGTAAAGACGAGCCCCACCGCCGCCATGCTGATCAGGCCGATCCCCAGCACCTTGTGGATCCCCTCCCGGTTGCCGCCGCCCCAGAACTGGGCGATGAACACGCTGCATCCGGAGGCGATGCCGTTCATCGCCATCTGCAGCAGGAAAAAGAACTGGTTGGCCGCGCCGACGGCGGCCACCTCCGCTTCCCCGACCCGGCCGATCATCAGCGTGTCAATCATGTTCAGGGAGGACACCAGCAGGTTCTGGACCACAATCGGCAGCGCCAGTACGAAAAGGGCGCGGAAAAAGGCCGGGTCATGGAAAAAGCCGGCGGCCCGGCTGCGCAGGGGGGATGGCTTGGACATAAAGATTCCTCCGGACGGCGCCGCGCGGATGCCATGCGCGCGGTACGCCATAGATTGCAGTGGACGGGCAAAAGAAAAACCACCTTGAAGAATTTTTCAAAGTGGTGACTTCTCACTTCTTTTGACGATGTCCCTGCCATTATAGGCCAAAGCGGCGGGCCTGTCAAGCCCCTGCCGCAGCCCCTTTCAAAGGAGGCGGGGTCCCGCTGGGATACGCGCCAAGGGGGATGCCTCCGGCGGGGCATCCCCCTGGTGCGGTTCTGTCCCGCCGGACGGCGGAAAGGAAAGAGCGCCAAGCGGAATGGGGGTTATTTTTTGAAAACCAAAATGGCTTTTGCGGCCCCTGTAATAGACATGGTTACGAGCGCATAGCCGTCCTTGAGCATATCGTTGGCTTTCTCTTCCACTTTTTGAGCCATATCCCCGGCTTTTGGCGAGTAGTCAATAACCACAGCTTTATACATCTCTGCGCCTCCTTGTTCTATGCCGGCCCCATCCGCCCGCGCCCCTTCGTCCGTTCTTCCTCTGCCTTTAAGGATAAACGGGAGATGTTAAAAGTCCAATGGTATTAAGTCAAGTAGGTGATGCAAGAAAATATTAAGTAAAACAGGGTAAAACGCGTCATGTAGGTAGCAATAAGACAACACTAAC
>CAJFQI010000090.1 GCA_904419005.1 Candidatus Avimonas faecium
GCAACCGCCACATCGGGTTCATCTTCCAGGGCTTCCACCTGATCCCCAGCCTTGACGCACTGGAAAACGTCGAGCTGCCCCTGATCTACCGGGGGATGGGCCGGGAGCAGCGGCGGCGCATCGCCAGGGAAAGCCTGGAACGGGTAGGACTGGGGCACCGCCTCCGCCACCGCCCGGCAGAGATGTCCGGCGGGCAGCAGCAGCGGGTGGCGATTGCCCGCGCCATCGCCGCCCGGCCCCCGCTCCTCCTGGCCGACGAGCCGACCGGCAACCTCGATACCGCTTCAGGGCAGGAGATCCTCCGGATTTTGCAGTCCCTCCATGCGGAGGGGCGGACGGTGATCCTGATCACCCACGACAACGGCGTCGCGGCCGCGGCACAGCGGATCATCCGGATTGAGGACGGGCGGGTGGCCGAGGATTCTGCCGGCGGCCTGCCCGCCGGGGCATAGCGGGCAGGCGTTTGCGCCTATTCGCCCTCCATGGCCTCCTCGCCGTACAGCTCGGTGCAGACATGGTCGTAGATCTCCCGGGCGGTGCCGTAAATCTCCCGCACCCGCTCCTCGGAAAGGCGCAGGTCAAGATCGGAGGGGTACCGCGTCTCAATATACAGCCGGTTCATCTTGGCGGTGGCGTCCAGCCACTGCGAAAAATCGCGGCGGTGCTTCATCGCCTGCCGGCAGAGCCAGGTCAGGTTATGCCCGTCCACCAGCACGCCCGTTTGGTTGATCAGATACGCCTTGAGCGCCTTCTCCATCCCCTGCTGGCAGTGGAACGCCGCCGCCTCAAGGCACTGTCCCTGCTCAAGCAGCAGGCGGGCGGCCAGCAGGTCCCCGGCCGCAATCTCGAGCCAGTCGAAATATTTCCGGCTGTCCTTGGAATGCCTAGTCGCCCTCATACAGCAGCCTCCCTGTTTCCCGGATATGCCGGGCAAAGCTCAGCTTGGTATCCAGCAGGCGCTGCCATTCCTGCTGCGTATACACCAGCAGGTCAAACGGCAGGTCGGATTCCAGATGCAGATACAGCCAGCTCTCCGTCTCCCGCGAGTCCCCCCCGGGGATGATGACGCAGAGCTTGACCGAGGCCACGTCGCCGGAAGGGGTGTTTTTCTGATTGAATACATAAATCTGCCGCGGCGCACAGAGTCGCACAATCTCATCCCTCAGCGCGTCCAGCGGCTGGTTGGCGGTTTCCATAGAGCTTCCTCCTTACCCATAGGGCTGTCATCGCCGGTTTCGCCCGCGTTTCCCTCCCGCGGCCCGAGGGCGCGGCTGTGCGCGGGCTCCCTCCATAGTATACCACAAAAGCGGGCGGCCGCCTATCGGGAATTGACAAAGCCCCGGCTTATGGTGTACACTACCATCGGTATGGATGCCGCCGCGCGCCCGCCGGCCCGGGAAGGAGGCGGCGGGAACCGATTGACGGCCGGCCGCTTTGCGGGTAAAATAGAAAAACAAAAGGTTTCTTTTGCAAAAACGCCCCCTTAGTTAAATGGATATAATAAACCCCTCCTAAGGGTTAGTTGTGAGTTCGATTCTCGCAGGGGGTGCCACAGACCAAGCCGGATGCCTGTTTGCCGCAGGCATCCGGCTTTTTCCTTTTCCGGAAGCCTTCCGCACGGGAGGCCCTCCCCCGGCGGGAGGCCCGTCCCTGCTGCGGCTGACGTAAAGGGATAAAGCGCAGCCGCACCGCCGGCACCCCCTTCCCGGAGGGGAGCCTCCAGATCCCAAGCTGGAATATTTTTCGAAAAAATGAAATTTTTTTAAAAACCTTCGTCGAAACGGGCGGCCGGACGGGTCTTATATTATGAAAGCCCTTGAGAGGCCTGCCGGTCACAGGCGGGTCTCTGGAAGCCTTCTCCAGAGGAAGCTTGCGGCAGATATCGAGGATTGCCGCACGGAATTGTTACATAATTATAATTAAATTCCGGGCGGGTCGGGTTGGTTTTTGTCAGTTTCAATCGCCGCATCGATCGTTTCTCACAAAACCAACGAAAAAAGAAAAGGAAAAAATTCCGTTTTTGTAGGTTGCATATCTATCATGAGCGTGCTATAGTTTTGTTGAGATGGCCTATTCTCAAATTTAGGCATTTTTTTGGCAGCCCTTGAAGGATGTGCAGAAAATTCACAGGCGGCCGGGCTTTTGCGGCGTATTTCCGCGTCATAATTTTTATTGTGGCGCGTGTCCGCCGCGCAGCGCGGCGCCGCGGCGCCTTTTCTGCCTTCCCGTGTTCAACCCTTGTCTTCCCATTGTAATAGTGGAATTAATACTAAAGGACGGTGACTACCCCTATGGAAACGCGGAAGGAAAAGCGGTTCTTCCGGCGGAAAACCGCCGGCATCCTCCTGGCCTCTCTGCTGGTGCTGAGCGCCGGGGGCCTGGCCGCAAACTATGCGTTTGGCCATTTCGCCCCTTCGGTGCGGGAAACGGTGTCGCTCCCCGGCCGCCTGGCGGACGGAGACGGAGCCGGGGCGCAGGCGGACGCCGAGGCAGCCTATGTGGAGCTCTACCAGGGTCACGAAGGCGACAACCTGCCCTTTAAGGCGGAGGGCCTTCTCCCCGGCGACACGGTGACGCAGTATTTCTGCGTGAAGGTGTACCATGACGCCGACCTCCCCCTCTATTTTGAAGCGGCGGTGACGGAGGAAACCAAAAACCTGGGCGATGCGCTGCGTCTGCGGGTGACCGATATGGACAGCGAGGACGTGCTGTGCGACCTGCCGTTCTCCGAGGCCGACGGCCAGGCGTTCAGCGAAACGCTGACGGCCAGCGCCGAGGGAGAAAGCACGCGGTATTACCAAGTGGATGTCTACATGGATACGTCGGCGGGCAACGAATATCAGGCGGCCATGCTGACGGCGGATTTCCATTGGTATGTCAATGATGAAGGCGGCTCTGAGGAGCCCAGCACCCCGACAGAGCCCACCACGCCGGAGGAGCCCGGCACCCCGACGGAGCCCGGCGAGCCGGAGGGCCCGGGTCTTACCCCTGCCCCGCCGACCGGCGAGGCCTATGTCAACATCGCTCTGTGGGCGGTGCTGGCCCTTTCCTCCGTCTCGCTGCTGATTCTGCTGATTACGACACGCCGAAAGGGGGGTGCGCACAATGGCTAACCCGCGCAACACTTCCAAAAAGGCCGCCGGCCTGGCGATTACCGTCATCCTTCTGGCCGCTATGCTGGTCATTTCCACCCTCGCGCTCTTTACCTCCCGCGCTTCGGTAAGCGATAACCAATTCGAAACCGGCACGGTGAAGATCGCGCTCAACGGCGGACAGGCTGTTTTTGACGGGTCCGATACGAATATCGAGCCCGGGCACTCCCTCAAGCGCGACTTTACCGTTGAAAACCAGGGCACGGCGGATATCTATTACCGCCTGTACCTGGAAAACGTGAGCGGCACGCTCCAGGATGCCTTAACCGTGGAGATCTACGACGGGGATACCCTCCTGTTCCGCGGCCTGGCGTCGGAGCTGACCAAGGACAGCCCCTGCCAGGGCGAAACGCCGCTGAAGGCCGGCGAAACCCGCACCCTCACCGCCGTGGTCAAGATGCAGGAGGCGGCGGGCAACGCCTTCCAGGCCGGTGAAATCACCTTTGATATCACCGCCGACGCCGTGCAGGCGCGCAATAACCCCGACAAGGCCTTTGCGTAACGCGCTTGCCTGATCTCTCCTGTTTTCCTTCATACTCCCTTCGCTAAGGGCTTCACTAAGGGCTTTCCCCGCTGGTTGCCATGGAAACCAGCGGGTGCCATATGGGTCCCGCCGCCGGGACGCTGGCCTGCGGATGCAGGCGCCCGGCGGAGAGGCGCCGGCGAAACGCGGAGCCGGCAAAAGATATTCGTGTAGGAGGCAAAACCATGGGCAACACCAAAAAATCCCTGCTGGCAAGCGGCTTGGCCGTCCTGGCCAGCGCCGCCCTGCTGATGGGCTCCACCTTTGCGTGGTTCACCGACAGCGTGAGCAACACCGGCAACGTCATTCAGTCCGGAGACCTTGAAATTCAGGTGACGGCTTACCGCCTGGAAAACGGCAAGTGGGGCAGCCCCATCCTGGACTATGGCGACAATTGGAACCCGCTGATCGAGGCCGAAAATTGGGAGCCGGGCCAGTACGGCGCCGTCCTGCTGAAGGTACGGAACCAGGGCTCTCTGGCCGCGAAGGTCGACCTGGACTTCCGTATTACCGACAGCACCAACAACCTGGAAGACGCGCTTTGGTTCAACCTGCAGTCCTTCACCTCGGCCTACGGCAGCGCCAGCGCCGGTGCGGCGGAAGAGAAGCTGCTGTTTGAGGACGCGGCCTCGCGTCCCAGCGACAGCGCCGACGCCACCTGCATGAATGAAATCGAGGCGGCGTCCCTGCCCACCGTAACCCAGCCCCAGGGCTCCGACAGCTGGTATGCCTATTATGTGCTGGAGTACGGCATGTACACCAGCGCCGGCAACGAGTACCAGAACGGCACCTTCGGCCTCGATTTCACCGTCCTGGCGACCCAGGCCCCGGTTGAGGAGGACGGCTTCGGCGACAGCACCTATGATGAAAACGCCGAGTTCGCCACCTACAACGTGGCCACCGAGGACGAGTTCAAAGCGGCCCTGGCCGACGCCAAGGACGGCGACGTCATCGCCCTGTCCTCCGCCATCACCGTTGACGAGCCGATCGTTGTGGATAAGGCCGTGACCATCAACGGCAACGGCGCAGACTTCACCACCTCGGTTGAAAACAGCTTCGCGCTGGAAATCCCGAACGGGGTGGGCGGCGTGACCATCAAGAACTGCGACATCGCCGGCTCGGACAGCGCCTCTACCGCCTCCGCCCGCCCGATGGGCATCGTGGTCCGCCCGGGCGCCGGGGACGTGACCATTGAGGGCTGCACCTTCACCGGGGCCGCCGCCCAGCTCGGCCACGCGGTTTGGATCGACGGCGGCAACACCGGCAGCGTGACCATCACCGGCTGCGAAACCTCCCGCCCGATCAACCTTTCCGGCTACAATGCCACCGTCAGCAACGTGACGATTGCGGGCAACACCTTCACCAACACGTTCGGCGTGACGGAGGTCACCCTGTCCGGTGCGCTTGAGAATGTGTCAATCCGCAACAACAGCTTCGGCTGGGGCGGCATCGCCCGCGTCCATGCGGACGGGGCGAACAACTTCTCCTTCACCAACGTTGTGATCGCCGACAACACCGGCTCCAATGTGAACATCACGGTGGACGCAGCGGTGCAGGAGCTCTATGACGCGGCGCTGGCCAACGGCGGCATCGTCGTGGAAAACAACGTCCGCGGCTAAACGGACGCCTCCGCCGGGAGGGAAGTCTTCCCTTCCCCGGCCTCCGGCCCTCTCCTTGAGGGAGGGCCGGGAATCAAAGGGCATAAGCGGGATTGTTTGTGCCTTTTGATTCCCGGAAAAAACCTTTTTACCGCAATTAGGAGGTTGGAAGCAATGAACGTCACAAAAAAGTCCCTGCTGGCAAGCGGCTTGTCTGTCCTGGCCAGCGCCGCCCTGCTGATGGGCTCCACCTTCGCGTGGTTCACCGACAGCGTAAGCAACACCGGCAACATAATCCATTCCGGCGAGCTGCGGATTGACGCTACGGCCTACGACGTCGGCACGGGCGGCATGTCC
>CAJFQI010000091.1 GCA_904419005.1 Candidatus Avimonas faecium
AGGACGACCGTGTTGGCCATCACCCAATCCGTATCCGCTTTTCCAGAGCTCCGCAGCAGGTAGCTGTTGTAATTGCGGGCATCGTAGTTCCAAACGGCATCGTCCAGCGGCAGTACCCTTTCGCTGTACATGGCGTTGAGAATATCCTGATCCGGCAGGAGCAGGTTGGCCCTATGTTCCGCCGAGAAGGCGAAAACCTCCTGCGGCACGATCTCTTTCCTGCCGGCGTCAAGGTCCATCAGCAGCACGCCGGAATTGTAGTAGTCGCTGTCGGTCCCCAGCCGCAGTCGGTTGACGCTGTTCGCAATATCTGTCATGCCCGTATGGGCAGCGGCGGCGAAAAGCTTGCCCTGCAGGTCCATTTCCCAAAGAGGGCGCAGGGGGTTGATGACCAGGATATCGGGGTCAAGATACAGGATCCTATGCAGATTTTCCGGCAGCAGGTGCGGCGCGAGCAGGCGGTAATACATCTCCTGGGGATACCGCTTGGTTACCGGGGCGTCTTGGAAAAAGGCAGGATCCACCCGGACGGGAAACAGCGTGTATCCGGCGGCGCGGCACTGCCCCTTCACCCTGTCCAGCCCTTCTGCCGGGATGCCGCTGTGCATCAGATAGACTTCTACATTCTCGCCCGGATTATTGACCGCCACCGACGTCAGCAGCACCTGGAGCTGGGGCAGGTAGTGCTGATCAAGAGTGACCAAAAGCCGGAGCGCGTCTTTCGCGCCCTTACCTGTGTGTTCCAACGTTGCTCACCGCCAATACCAGATGGTCAATCCCCATCAGAATCAAATAACCGCCAATAATATAGCTGACGGTAAGAAAGGAAAGCAGCGAATTAAAGATCATTACAATGCCGAGCAGCAGCCCCAGGATATTGACAACCAGGGTGAAATAGTAATACCCTGTCCCCGCCGTCAGGCGGATAATCGCAAGATGGGTCAGGCGGGAAATGCAGTGCGCGATAAACCAAAGCGGGAAAAGGATCGCCATCGCCCATTTGCCGGCGCCCGGATTGAACAGCAGAAGGACGCCTGCAAGGGTACTCAAAATCCCCGTTACAAGGGATATCGCCGGGCCAAAGCCGGTATGCTGCTCCACTTTGGCATAAAATACAATATCGGCAATGCCGGTGACCACCGCCAAGATCCCGTAGACAAAAACGATCCCCGTCAAAGCGCTTGACGGGCGGACAAGCGTAAAGATCCCCAAAACGAGGAGGATGAGGCCGATCGTTAATTCTCCCCAGCCCAAAACCGATCTCCTTTTCATCAGAAAGCCTCCCTGAAATGTAGATAGGTGCACCCATGGTATGCGCGGGATAATTTCCAGCGGCGGCGGACAGAACAGACGCCGCGCGGCATTTGCTCTGCCTTTCGCCGGTGCCTATCCCTACGATAGCAGATAGGGCGCGGATAAAACACTGGCAATTTTTATTTTTTGTCTTTACAAAGCCGCCAAAATGTAAGCCTCTTTTACATTTGGGGGATTTTGTCTATACAGATTCAAAAAACTGCCAGTGGCGCATTCCCAACGCAGCTGGTATAACGGAAATAGGATTTCGCCACAAGGGAGGAGCCTCAAAATGAAACTGGGTCAGGAAATGTTCGCAATCAAGCTGTACGAGCTGGAACAGCAGTATGGGCGGATGCAAAGCCGGCTCCAGCTTTGTCAGCAGGAGGATCATGCGAGGATCCGGCAGGAGCTTGAAAAAGCGACGGACGAATATAAGGAAAACGAGCTTTTGCTGCAAAAAAATGTAGCGGGCAGCCGTTCCCCCGCTGTCCCGGCGCTGGCCAACGCACAGCTCACTTATTTCCAAACGGTCCGGCAAATCCTTGAGCAGAAGCTGCCGAATTATCTGCACAGCGAGGCCAGCACCTCGTCGGACGATAAGGCCGAGGCCGCCGCCCTCTATGCGGAATACGCGATTGATTTTGCCGTCCAATCTACGCGCTATGCGCTGATCGCCGCATTAACGGCCATTGACCTGCAAATGGGCGCCGAAGAGCAAAAGGAGAAAAAGCAGAGGGAAGCAATGTAAGGGGCATGCGCCAGCGCTGCACTCTCTGCCGGATCATTTATGGATATGCGCTTATAAAGCAAAGCCCAGCAGCGGCAGCCGCAAGCCCGAACGATTGCCATATGCAGACGCAATAACCGACGGAGGAGGACAACCGCAATGAATGAAGTCAAAAAGCCAAAGAAACCACTCATTTTCTATTACGTTATCGTACTGCTTGTCCTGATGCTGTTTAACTTCCTCGCCATGCCCTGGCTGACACAGCGCCAGATCCAGCAGGTGGATTACGGCACCTTCCTGGAGATGGCGGAAAACAAGGAGCTGGGCCAGGTAGAGGTGCAGCAGCAGGAGAACCAGATCCTGTTTACCAACAAAGACAATACCGCCGTCTATAAGACCGGCATGATGCCTGATCCCGACCTAACCCAGCGTCTGGCGGATTCCGGCGCGCAGTTTTCCGGGGAGATTATTGAGCAGATGTCTCCCCTGCTGAGCTTCCTGCTGACCTGGATACTGCCCATTGTCATCTTTGCTGTAATCGGGCAGTTTATGTACAAGCGGATGTTGAAAAACGCAGGCGGGCCCAACGCCATGATGTTCGGCAAAAGCAACGCCAAGGTCTATGTAAAATCCTCAGAGGGGATCAAATTCGCCGATGTCGCCGGCGAGGACGAGGCCAAGGAAAGCCTGACGGAAATTGTGGATTACCTGCACAACCCGGGCAAATATAAGGAGGTAGGCGCCGCCATGCCCAAGGGCATCCTGCTGGTGGGCCCTCCCGGCACCGGTAAAACCATGCTGGCAAAGGCAGTCGCCGGCGAGGCCAACGTCCCCTTCTTCTCAATGTCGGGATCGGAATTTGTCGAGATGTTCGTGGGCATGGGCGCGGCCAAGGTCCGCGACCTGTTCAAGCAGGCCAAGGAAAAGGCGCCCTGCATCGTCTTTATTGACGAGATCGACGCCATCGGCAAAAAGCGGGAAGGGCAGATCGACGGCAACGACGAACGGGAGCAAACCCTCAACCAGCTGCTGACCGAAATGGACGGCTTTGAGGAAAACAGCGGCGTTATCCTTTTGGCCGCCACCAACCGGCCCGAATCCCTTGACCCTGCCCTGACACGGCCCGGCCGGTTTGACCGCCGGGTACCGGTAGAGCTCCCCGACCTGAAGGGACGGGAAGAAATCCTGAAGGTCCACGCCAAGAAGATCAAGGTGGGGCCGGACGTGGACTTCGGAAAAATTGCCCGGATGGCCTCCGGCGCCTCGGGCGCGGAGCTGGCGAACATCATCAACGAGGCGGCGCTGCGCGCCGTGCGGGACGGCCGGAAATCGGTAACGCAGGCGGATCTTGAGGAGAGCATTGAGGTGGTCATCGCTGGCTACCAGAAAAAGAACGCTATCCTGACCGACAGCGAGAAAAAGATTGTGGCCTACCACGAAATCGGGCACGCTTTGGTGGCCGCCATGCAAAGCCATTCCGCCCCGGTACAGAAGATTACCATCGTCCCCCGCACCTCCGGCGCCCTGGGCTATACCATGCAGGTAGAAGAGGGTGAGCACTACCTGATGAGCAAAGAGGAAATCGAGAACAAGGTGGCAACCCTGACCGGCGGCCGGGCGGCCGAGGAAGTGGTGTTCGGCTCCGTCACCACCGGTGCATCCAACGATATTGAGCAGGCCACTAAGCTCTCCCGCGCCATGATTACCCGCTACGGCATGAGCGAGGAATTCGACATGGTCGCGATGGAAACCTTGACCAACCAGTATCTGGGAGGGGACACCTCCCTGTCCTGCTCGGCGGAAACGCAGGCGCAGATTGACCGGCAGGTGGTGGCGCTTGTGAAGAAGCAGCACGAAAAAGCCCGGCAGATTTTGAAGGAAAACCGGCAGAAGCTGGACGAGCTGGCCAAATATCTATATGAAAAGGAAACCATTACCGGCGAGGAATTTATGTCCATCCTACACGCATAACTTTACAGTGCAAAGGAGCAATCAGTATGAAGACGGCCGTTGTAGACGTCGGCGGCGGGCTCCGGGGCATTTATGCCTCCGGCGTCCTGGACCGCTGCCTGGAGGAAGGAATCCGTTTCGCCGCCGGCGTCGGCGTATCCGCCGGCAGCGCCAACATTGCTTCCTATCTGGCGGGACAGAAGGGCCGCAATTACCAGTTCTATGCGGAATACACTGCCCGCAAGGAATACATGAGCCTGCGTAATTTCTTGTTCAAGAAAAGCTACATTGATATGGATTATGTGTACGGGGTGCTCAGCAACGACGGCGGGGAAAACCCGCTTGATTACGAAGCGCTGGCGGCAAATCCCGCGCCGTTCATCGCGGTAGCTACCAACGCCGAAACAGGCGAGGCTAAGTATTTTGACAAAAGCGATATGCCGCGGAACCACTACGATATCCTGAAGGCCTCCTGCTCAATCCCCCTTGTCTGCCATCCTTATCTCATCAACGGCGTCCCTTATTACGATGGAGCGCTCAGCGACCCGGTCCCCATTGAGAAGGCGTTTTCCCTCGGCTGTGAAAAGGTGGTCCTGATCCTCACCAAGCCCAGGGATTTCCTCCGCACGCCGAAGAAGGACCGGAGGCTGGCGGCGGGGATCCGCAAAAAATACCCCCTTGCCGCCGCTCAGCTGGAGCAGCGGGCGGCAAGGTACAACGACGGGATCGCCTTGGCGAAGCGGTATGAGAAGGATGGCCGGCTATTGATTGTCGCGCCGGACGATACCTGCGGCATGGATACCCTGACCCGCGACCCAAAGGCGATGAGGCGGTTTTATGAAAAGGGGTTCCAGGACGGCGGGAACATCGTACCCTTTATGGCATAAGCTGGTAAGCCGGTTCCGGCGGCGTTTAAGGGAAGGCGCAAGGCCGCGCATCATCCAAGCGGTATAAAGCCGGCATACGCGGCCGGAGCTGCCGCGCAAAGGCTTTCAATACCGGAAAAGCTTAGGAAAACATCCATAGGAAAGGAGAGAGGAATCCCTATGAAAAAGTTTATGGCTTGGCGGATTCTTATAAGCTGATGCTGTAGTTGGGGGCCTCCTTGGTGATATGGATATCGTGCGGATGGCTCTCCTTCAGCCCGGCGCCGGTGATGCGAACAAACTGCCCCTTTTCCTGAAGATCGGGGATGCTCGGGCAGCCGCAGTAGCCCATGCCGGCACGCAGGCCGCCGATCAGCTGATAAACGGTATCGGACAGCATCCCCTTGTACGGGACGCGGCCTTCAACCCCTTCGGGAACCAGCTTTTTATTCCCCTCCTGGAAGTAGCGGTCGCGGCTGCCGTGGGCCATCGCGCCCAAGCTGCCCATGCCGCGGTATACCTTGAACTGGCGGCCCTGATAAATCTCGGAATCGCCGGGCGACTCCTCGCAACCGGCCACAAGGGAACCGATCATGACCACGTCGGCGCCGGCGGCAATCGCCTTGACAATATCGCCGGAATACTTCACGCCGCCGTCCGCAATGACCGGGATGCCGTGCTTCGCCGCGACGCAGGCAGCATCGTAGACCGCCGTAATCTGCGGTACGCCGATGCCCGCGACTACGCGGGTTGTGCAGATGGAGCCCGGGCCGATCCCCACCTTGATGGCATCTGCCCCGGCGTCAATCAGCGCCTCCGCCGCCTCGGCGGTGGCGATGTTGCCCGCGATGAGGGAGACCTGCGGGAAAGCGGCCTTGACCTTGGACACGGTATTGAGAATATTCTGGCTGTGGCCGTGCGCCGAATCGAGCACCAGCGCGTCCGCCTGGGCGCTGACCAGCGCCGAAGCCCGGTCGAGCACGTCCGCCGTCACGCCGATCGCCGCCGCGCAGAGGAGCCGGCCGTTCTTATCCCGCGCGGAATTGGGATATTTGACCGCCTTCTCAATGTCCTTAATCGTGATCAAGCCCTTCAGATAGCCTTGCTCGTCCACAATGGGCAGCTTCTCAATGCGGTGCTGCCGCAGGATTTCCTGCGCCTGCTCCAGCGTCGTGCCGACCGGAGCGGTCACCAGGTTTTCCTTGGTCATGACCTCTTCAATTTTCTGGGAAAAATCGGTCAGGAAGCGCATGTCCCGGTTGGTCAGGATGCCCACCAGCTTGCCGTCGCGGCAGATCGGGACGCCAGAGATCTTATATTTGCCCATCAGTTCGTTGGCGTCCGACACGATATGGTCGGGAGAAAGGTAAAACGGATTGACAATAACCCCGTTTTCCGAACGCTTTACCCGGTCCACCTGGTCCGCCTGCTCTTCAATCCCCATGTTTTTATGGATAACGCCGATCCCCCCCTCGCGGGCGATCGCGATCGCCATGCGCGCTTCGGTCACGGTATCCATAGCGGCGGTCATCAACGGCACATTCAGGCGGATGGTTTTCGTCAGCTGGGTGGCGACGTTGATATCCGCCGGCAGAATGTTGGATTTTGCCGGAATCAGCAGCACGTCGTCAAAGGTCAGCCCTTCTTTCAGAAATTTTTCCCCTGCGTTGCAGTTCACCATAATTATGACCAGTCCTTTCTCTTCATACCGCCGCGGCGTTTCGTCCCAAGCCCGGCCTCCAGCGGGAGCGGCTGGAGCCGCTAGGCGGCATCCCCCGCTCCGTTGGGAAGCCTCCGCCGGACTTCGGCGCCCGCGGTCCTTCGACGGTTCCCGACAAACTGACAAGAATATTGTCTTTAATTGTAGCACAGCCTCACCCGGCCTTGCAAGCCCTCCCGCCCTCTCTTTCGGCGGTTTTCCCTGAAAATTTTCTGCGGGAGGCCGGCGGAAAAACGGCGGCGGCAAACATTCTCTCCACTTGGCAAAAAGATATGGTACAAATCACAGATACGCCGTCTCCCGCCCGGGCGGATCACCCGTTCGGGAAACGGCAGAGGATCCGGATAAGCGCCTGCGCAGGTCCCGCCTCATGCGCTGGGCGGCCAGAGGACAGCGCTTGGGGTTTGGCCCTCCTCTCCCCTGCTCCAGCTTCCAGCCTCTGCCGGCTCGACTTTCCAGGGACCGGCGGAGCAGGCCACGCATACCCTGATAATAAGACGGCGCTGGGGACGTTGGGACGGCAGCCGCTGCGCCCTCAAAGCCGCCGCGTTTCCGCCCGCCGGCTCCTTCCGGCCCATCTTACAAAACCTTTCGGATAAGGGGAATGTCCTGAATGTCCAGAATACAACCGGCCAAACGCCGGAACACTCCAAGCCGCCCAGACGCCCCTGCGGAAGAGCTGACGCTGAACCGCATCCGGCGGGGGGAAACCGCGCGGGTCAAAGCGCTGAAATCCGCCGGCAGCATGCGCCGCCGGCTGCTTGATATCGGACTGGTGGAAGGGACCCGTGTCGAATGCGTACAACGGAGCCCGGCCGGCGACCCGGTCGCCTATCTGATCCGCGGCGCGGTGATTGCCCTGCGGGAGGAGGATTCGTCCCGCGTCCTGGTAGAGTACTGCTAACATAGGAAAGAGATCCGCCGGCGGCCAAACGCCCCCGGCCGGAACGGCCAAGGCTGCTCCGGCCGGCCGTTTTGCTTCCTGCGGCGGGAGCGAAAACGGAGAGAAAGGATGAGCGCATATGGGCTTGACAGCCAATTCGACAGGCGGCGGGGCGCTTGATCGCGGGCTGCATATAGAAAAGAGCTCGCCCGATGAACGGGTCGTTGCCTTAGCGGGAAATCCCAACGTCGGGAAAAGCACGGTTTTTAACGAGCTGACCGGCCTTAAGCAGCATACCGGCAACTGGCCCGGAAAAACCGTAACCAACGCGCAGGGCCGCTGTACGCACCAGGGAATCCCCTACATATTGGTAGATATCCCCGGCACCTACTCCCTCATGGCGCACTCAGCGGAGGAGGAAGTCGCGCGGGATTTTCTCTGCTTCGGCGGGCCGGACGCGGTCGTAGTGGTCTGCGACGCCACCTGCCTGGAACGCAACATGAACCTGGTTTTGCAGACGCTTGAGATCACCGGCAAGGTGGTTGTCTGCGTCAATTTGATGGATGAGGCCGAACGCAAGGGAATCCGTGTCAATACGGTGCAGCTTTCCGAAAATCTGGGGGTTCCGGTGGTGGGCGCAAGCGCCCGCAGCGGAAAGGGCCTTGCCGAGCTGATGGATCAGGTTGGCACCGTCGTCACCGGCCAGCGGGAATGCCGTCCTGCTAAGGTGCGATACCTGCCCGTTGTCGAAGAGGCATTGAGGATGCTTGAACCGGCGGTTTCGGCACGGCTCAGCGGGCGGCTGGACAGCCGGTGGGTCTGCCTTCGGCTGCTCGACTGCGACGACGGGCTGAGGGAAACCATCACCGGCTACCTGGGGTTTTCCCTCTGGGAGGACTGCGCCATCATCAAAAAGATCCGGCAGGCCCAGGAACTCCTTCTGGAGCACGGGATTGCCGGAGACCGGCTGAAGGATATCCTGGTATCCTGCGTCATCCTGCGGGCAGAGGAGCTCTGCATGGACGCGGTGGTCTGCGTCCAAGGCGGGTACAGCCGCCGGGACCGGAAAATCGACCGGGTACTGACCAGCAAATGGGCCGGCATTCCTCTGATGCTTCTGCTGCTGGCCGTGGTCTTCTGGATCACGATCGCTGGCGCGAACCTCCCCTCCGAGCTGCTGTCGGGCGGCCTTTTCTGGATCGGGGACCGGCTGAGTGATTTCCTTTGCTGGGCGGGTGCTCCCGGCTGGCTGGAGGGCGCGCTGGTGGACGGGGTATACCGCGTCCTCGCCTGGGTGGTCGCGGTCATGCTGCCGCCGATGGCGATTTTCTTTCCCCTGTTTACCCTGCTTGAGGACGCCGGATACCTCCCGCGGATCGCCTTTAACCTTGATAAATACTTCAAGAAGGCCTGTGCCTGCGGGAAGCAGGCATTGACCATGTGCATGGGCTTCGGCTGCAATGCCGCCGGCGTCGTCGGCTGCCGGATCATCGACTCCCCGCGGGAACGGCTGATCGCAACCATCACCAACAGCTTTGTGCCATGCAACGGGCGATTGCCGCCGCCGCGCAAAGGGAAACAAAGCGGCAGAAAAGCCGGCTGAAGGCAGAGCAGCAGAACCGGCGGCAGAAGCCGATCCAGATTATGAAGGGCACGGGCGGGACGCCGTTTGCGCGCCTGTGCCCCTCCATGGTCACCCCATGCTTCGGAAAGCAGAGCCGCCGGTACGGCCGCAAGCCGCACCGGCGGCCGCTTACCGTTGGAGGCCGCTGCTCTCCTTTGCCTTTCGTCTTTCAAGGATTTGATCAATCGCAGCAATCTGCTGCCTCGCCGTCAGCCCGGACTGTGCCAGCCTCCGCTCCAGAATGTCCCGATGGAATTCGCTGAGCCGGTCGCCTAAGGCGCCGCCGGCCCTTTCCTCCGGCCAGTGCAGGACAACACGCTGCACCTGGTTTTTCCTCAATGCGCTCTCCCTCCTTTTATGGCAGTCTCCCATCAGATGCTATGCCGGTACGGGTCGGCCTATTCCCGCCAGCGGCCGCCAAAAACGCCGTAAGCGCCGGCAGTACCCGTGAAAAATCTTGTCGGAAATCCGCGCAATTTCAAGGGATATCCCGGCGAAACAGCCCGCTTTTTGCCGATCGCTTGAAAAAAAGCCTTTACAACTCCCTGGCGGCCGTGCTATACTGTTAATAAATTAACATGGGGGAGAAGGCGATTTTTAATATCGGTTCATAGCCCGGTGCTCTTGACCGCGTTCCGGGACTCCGCTGCGCCTCCTTGGACGGCGCTTCAAAGCGCGGAGGAATGGCCGAAGCCGTTCCATGGACATCAAATAAAGGAGAAGGTCTGTATGAAAAAAGGAAAAAAAATCACCATTTTGGGAGCGGGCAATGTGGGAGCCACCATTGCCTATACGTTAGCCATGGACGGCATGGCATCCGAAATTGTTCTGATTGACATTAACAAAAAGAAGGCCCAGGGCGAAGCGATGGATATCCTGCAGGGGACGCCCTTTTGCGCGCCGGTGAATATCCATTCCGGCGAATATGCGGACGCGGCGGACTCCGATGTGGTCGTCGTCACCGTCGGCCTGGCCCGCAAGCCCGGCCAGACCCGCATTGACCTGGCGCAGGCAAACGTTGACATCATCAAATCGGTGATGCCTCAGATCACCAAGGTGGCCGCGGACGCGGTATATGTGGTGGTCAGCAATCCGGTTGATATCATCACCTACGCTATCCTGAAAACAACCAACCTGTCGGAGCGCCAGGTATTCGGCTCCGGCACCATGCTGGATTCCGCCCGGCTGCGTTCCTGCCTGGCGGAGCATGTGGGCCTGAATTCCAAAAACGTCCATGCGTATGTGTTTGGCGAACACGGCGACACTTCCCTGATCCCCTGGTCGTTGACCACCATCGCCGGCATGGAAATGAGCAAATACTGCACCTATGTCTGCGACCGGCATAATGGCTGCGGCAAGGAGGAGCTTAAGGACATTGAAGAGGACG
>CAJFQI010000092.1 GCA_904419005.1 Candidatus Avimonas faecium
GAATACCCAGGCCGGCTCCCTGTCGGGCGGCCAGCGGCAGGCATTGGCCCTGGTTATCGCCAACATGACGGATGTCGAGCTTCTGATCCTTGATGAGCATACCGCCGCGCTGGATCCCAAATCCAGCGAGACGGTGATGAAGCTGACCGATAAGCTGGTCGGTGAAAAAAAGATCACCACCCTGATGGTTACCCATAACCTTCGCCATGCTCTGGAGTATGGGAACCGTCTGCTTATGATGCACATGGGCCGCAGCGTGATCGATCTGCGCGGACAGGAAAAGAAAAACGCCAAGATTGAGGACTTGCTGCAAACCTTTAACGAAATCAGCATTGAATGCGGGAACTGATGCCGCCCGAGGATCCCGCGTTTTCCGGAATCTGTTTTAATAAGATCGGGCATTCCCAAAACCGGATAAAAGGAGAGATTATTGTGAGCAACGTACCCTATCGGATTTACCTTTCGGAAGAAGAGATGCCGCGCCAGTGGTATAACCTGCGCGCCGATATGAAGCAGCAGCCCGACCCCTACCTGCATCCCATCACCCATCAGCCGGTTGGGCCGGAGGATATGCTGCCCATCTTCTGCGATGAGCTGTGCGCCCAGGAAATGAACGCGACCGACCGGTATATAGACATCCCGGAGGAGGTTCAGAACTTTTACAAGATCTTCCGCCCCTCGCCTCTCTGCCGGGCATACAACCTGGAAAAGGCGCTGAACACCCCGGCAAAAATTTATTATAAGTTTGAGGGCAACAACACCTCCGGTTCCCACAAGCTGAATTCCGCCGCCGCGCAGGTCTATTATGCAAAAAAGCAGGGCCTGACCTCCCTGACGACCGAAACCGGGGCCGGCCAGTGGGGCACGGCGCTGGCGATGGCCTGCGCCCATTACGGGATTGACCTGACCGTCTACATGGTCAAGGTGAGCTATGAACAGAAGCCCTTCCGCAAGGCGGTGATCCGCACCTTCGGCGCGGATATCATCCCCAGCCCGTCCGATACCACCGAGGTGGGACGGGCCATCCTCAAGGCGCATCCCGGGACCGGCGGTTCCTTGGGCTGCGCGATCTCCGAGGCAATTGAAAAGGCGACGCATACCGAAAACTGCCGGTATGTCCTGGGCTCGGTGCTCAACCAGGTGCTGCTGCATCAGTCGATCATTGGGCTGGAGGCCAAGGCGGCGATTGAAAAAGCCGGAGACTACCCGGATATCGTCATCGGCTGCGCGGGCGGCGGTTCCAACCTCGGCGGCCTGATGGGCGCTTTCATGAAAGATACCCTGGACGGAACCCGTCCGGACACCGAATACATCGCGGTGGAGCCCGCCTCCTGCCCTTCCCTGACCAGGGGGAAATACGCCTACGATTTCTGCGATACCGGCCATGTCACCCCGCTGGCCCGGATGTATACCCTGGGCAGCGATTTCATCCCCTCCGCCAACCACGCCGGCGGGCTGCGGTATCACGGCATGAGCCCCATCCTCTCCAAGCTGTATCACGACGGTTATATGCGGGCGGTTGCGGTTGAGCAAACCAAGGTGTTTGAAGCCGCCGTTTACTTTGCCAAGCACGAAACCATCCTTCCCGCGCCGGAGTCCTCTCACGCGATCCGCGTGGCCATTGACGAAGCGGTCAAGTGCCGCGAAACCGGGGAGGCAAAGACCATCCTGTTCGGCTTGACCGGCACCGGGTATTTTGACATGAACGCCTATACCTCCTACCTGGACGGCACGATGACCGACTATATCCCAACCGACGAGGATCTGCAGAAGGGTTTTGACGCCTTGCCGAAAATCGACTAATGGATCATCGCCAAAACTCCCGCGCCCTTTCTGGAATCAAAGGGCGCGGGAGTTTTTTGTATCCACTGGTTTTGTATCCGCCGGTAAAGGATGAAAAAAGCGGGGAAGTATGCTATAATAACGCTCAGGAAGCTGTGGAGGAAAATGCCGGAGGTATTTTTGGTTGCGCCGCCTGGCGGCGCTATGGGGGGCAACGTCAATGGACAGGAAGCTTTTGGAGATGGCGCAGGCGAAGCGCCCGGCACAGACGGTATTCCGCGGCGCGGAAGTCCTGAATGTGTTTACCGGCGAATGGCTCAAGGGCGATGTCGCCGTATCCGACGGAGTAATTGTCGGCGTCGGCCGGTATGAGGGGGAAGAGGAGATCGACTGCCGCGGCAAGGCGCTGGTCCCCGGCTTTATAGACGCGCACCTGCATGTGGAATCTTCGATGCTTACCCCGGAGGCTTTGGCGGCAGAGGTGCTGCCGTCCGGCACCACTGCGCTGATCGCCGACCCGCATGAGATCGCCAACGTTTGCGGTCTCCCCGGCCTGCGGTATATGCTGGACGCCGCCCGGGCGCTGCCGCTGAGCCTGTTTGTCATGCTTCCCTCCTGCGTCCCGGCCACCAAATGGGAGCAGGGGGGAGCTGTCCTGGACGCCGCGTCGCTGTCTACGCTGCGGGACGATCCGCAGGTGCTCGGGCTGGGCGAGGTGATGGATTACCCCGCCGTCTGCGCGGGGGATCCCGGGCTCCTGGCGAAGCTTGAGGCGTTCTCCGGCCGGATGATTGACGGCCATGCGCCGATGCTTTCCGGCGGCGGGCTGCAAGCCTACCGCTTGGCCGGGATTGAAACGGATCACGAGTGCTCCGACGGGCTGGAGACGCTTGAAAAACTGCGCGCCGGCTTTGCCGTGCTGGTGCGGGAGGGCTCCGCCGCGCACAATCTCGAAACCATCCTTACCGCGGTGCAGGCCGCCGGGATTGGCACCGGCCGCCTGGCCTTCTGCACCGATGACAAGCATATTGAGGATATCCGGCGGGAGGGCCACATCCGCCACAATATCCGCCGGGCGATAGCGCTGGGGATTCCGGCGGCGGATGCCTACCGGATGGCGAGCTGGAATGCGGCCCGCATTTACGGCTTGCGGGGCTACGGCGCGATTGGGCCGGCGTACCGCGCCGACCTGGTGCTGCTCAACGATAAGCAGGAGGCGGCAGTCCATGCGGTCTACACCAGCGGTATCCGCCGTTGGACAGAGGGGGAGCCGATCCCCTCGCCGGCCGGCATCCCGATCTCTGCGGAGCTGCGCGGCACCGTACACGTCCGGCCGTCCGGCCAGCCGCGGAATATCCGGAGCCTGGCCCTTCCGGTGCCGCCGGATGGCGTTATGCCGGTGATAGAGCTGATTCCCCGGCAGATCAATACCAGACGGCGGGATCTCCCGGTGCCGCAGAGGGACGGTTTCTTTGCCGCCGGCGGGGATTTCCTAAAGGCGGCGGTGCTTGAGCGGCATCACGCTACCGGGCGGATCGGCTTGGGCGTGGTCAAGGGGCTGGGGCTGCGGGGGACGGCGGCTTCCACCGTCGCGCATGATTCCCATAACCTGATCGTTCTGGGCGACCGGGACGAGGATATGCTCCTGGCTGTGCAGGAGCTGGAGCGCTGCGGGGGCGGCTATACCCTTGTGCGGGACGGACGGGTCCTGGCAACGCTGCCCCTCCCCGTCGCTGGGCTGATGACCGACCGGCCAGCGGACGAAGTGAACAGCCTTCTGCGGCGGATGTCCGCCCTCTCACGCGAACTGGGGGTGCCGGAGTGGCACGACCCCTTCCAAACCATGTCCTTCCTTTCCCTGCCGGTTATCCCGGAACTGCGGCTGACCGACCGCGGCGTCTTTGATGTAGGGGAGCAGCGGTATTTGTGAAGAAAGCTTTGTGAAGGAAGCAAGGCGGAAAACAAAAAACGGGAACGCCGCTCGCCATGCGGTGTTCCCGTTTTCCGGCTATAGGATTAGAGCGCATAGATTTCCCGCAGATACCGCCGCCCTGTTGCGGTGCGGAAAAGCTTCTGCTCCGCCGTACGGAGCGCCTCTTTGGACAAACCGTCCTCGTAAGCGTTGACCAAAAAGTCCGCTTCCAAAAGGATCCGGTAATCCAGCCCGTCCACCTTGTCATAGGTATGGTGATGGGCAACCAGGAAGCAGACGCGCTCAATGCGTTCCGGCGGAACGCCAAGGCCGGAGAGCATCTGACGGGCAGGCTCCGGGCCCTCTTGCTCCTGGTATTTTCCCGCGCTGGACCCGTATTTTTCCTCGCTGGGGCGGATGCCGATATCATGGACCAAGGCCGCCGTCTCAAGCGTTTGCTGCTCATCGGGAGGCAATCCCTCCGCTTGCCCGATGGCCTTGGCAAAGGCGAATACCTTTAAGAAATGATGGACCCGCCGGGGGTCGCCCGCAAACCAGGAGATCATGGCGGATATCAGCGCAGCATGGTTGCCGTCTTTCATATGTGCTCCCTCGCTTTATTTCCGTTGAAGATCGCCGAGATTGTACGGCGTAGGCTGATAAACGCAGTAGTTCAGCCAGTTCCCGATCAGCAGATGCGCATGAGCGCGCCAAATCAGGGGAGGAACAGCCTCCGGGTTATCACCCGGGAAATAGTGCTGCGGGATCGCGGGGTTCAGCCCTCTCTGCACATCCCGCTGATATTCCTTTGCTAAGGTGTATCGGTCGTATTCGCAGTGCCCGGTTACAAACAACTGCCGGCTGTCGTCGGTGGCGACAATCGCCACCCCCGCCGTTTCCGACAACGCTAACACCGTCAGCCCCGGCACCTTTTCAATGTCCTCCTGCCGCACTTCGGTATAACGGGAATGGGGCATGTAGAACAGCTCGTCAAACCCGCGCATCAGGGGATGGGTGGGCTCGAGCACGCGGTGACGGAAAATGCCGGAAAGCTTTTCCGGCAGGGGGTATTTCGGAATGTGGTGATGGTAATACAGGCCGGCCTGCGCGCCCCAGCAGATGTGGACGGTGGAGTACACATGGCTGCGCGTCCACTCCATGATGCCGCAGAGCTCCTGCCAATAATCCACATCCTCAAACCGCATGGCTTCAACCGGCGCGCCGGTAATACTCA
>CAJFQI010000093.1 GCA_904419005.1 Candidatus Avimonas faecium
GCGCACCAGGCGGTGTACCCCGGATTCTCCCTTGAGATAGCCGTAAGCGTTCATCCCCTCAATCAGGATAGAGGCGCTCTTCAGCCCCGCCTCGTCCCCGTCAAGGTAATCAAGGATTTTGTATTGGAAGCCGTGGCGCTCCGCCCAATGGGTGTACATCCGGTAGAGCATCTCGGCCCAGTCCTGCGCCTCGGTGCCGCCCGCGCCCGCGTGGAAGGTGAGGATCGCGTTCTTGGCGTCGTATTCGCCGGACAGCAGGGTGGAGAGGCGCTGCTCTTCCATGGTGGCCTGCACCTTGTCTACCCCGGCGGTGCATTCCTCAAGCAGGGAGAGGTCGCCTTCCTCGTTCGCCAGCTCAATCAGGGTCAGCGTGTCGTTGTAGGCGTTGACCAGCGCGGCGTATCCCTCTACCTTGCCCTTGAGGGCGGCGGAGCGCTGCAAAACCGCCTGCGCCCCCTCCATATCGTCCCAAAAATTCGGGGCCGCCGCCTTTTCCTCCAGCTCGGCCAGCTCTTTCCGGCTTTGATCCAGCCCGAGCGCGCCGGCCAGGTCGTCAATGTCCGGCTTCAGGCCCTCCAGCCGCAGCCGCAGTTCGTCAAATTCCAGCATGGGATTTCATCCTTTACCATAAGATCGGGCGCCGTTTCCTTTGCGCACCGCTTTCGCTTCTGCCGTTTTCCGTGGTTTCCCCGCGGCTCCCAGGGCTGTCCGGGGAATTCCGGAAATCCTTCTCAATTATAGGGGATTTGCCGCGTATTGTAAAGGGAAACTTCATGCCGGCGGCGTTTGCAGGCAGATTGTCCCCCAAAATTCGGCGGAAAAAACCGCCGCGGGGCTTGACGGAAAAGGATTGTCCTGGTATACTGATTTGGTGCCGAAATCGGCGCGGCGCTTTCCTGCGCCAAAATATCCTTGCTCCGGCCGGTGAGCCGGGGCCATTAGACCATGAGGAGGTGCAAAACTATGCCCACAGTCAAAGGTTCCTACGAGGCCGTATTTATCTTCTCCATGAAGCTGGGGGAGGAAGGCATCGCCGCGATGTCCGAGAAGTTTAAAACCCTGATCGAGCAGAACGCGGAACTCGGCGAGGTGGACGAATGGGGCAAGCGCAGGCTCGCTTACCTGATCAACGATGAAGCGGAAGGCTTCTATGTGCTGTACAAGTTCGTCAGCGGGCCGGAATTCCCGGCCGAGCTCGACCGTGTCAGCAAGATCACGGACGGCGTCCTCCGTTCCCTGATCGTGCGCAACGACAAGAAATAAGGGGGGGACGGAGCAATGCTGAATGTGGTTTGCCTGATGGGCCGCCTGGCGGCGGACCCGGAGCTCCGGCACACGCAGTCCCAGATTCCGGTCACCAGCTTCCGCATTGCGGTGGACCGGACGTTCCAATCCCGCGGGCAGGAGAAGCAGACCGATTGGATTGACATCGTCGCTTGGCGCAACACCGCCGAGTTTGTGACCCGCTACTTTCACAAGGGGTCGATGATCGCCGTCCAGGGAAGCCTCCAGACCCGTTCCTACACCGACAGAGACGGCAACAAGCGCACCGCGGTTGAGGTGGTTGCCGACAACGTTTTCTTCGGCGAATCCAAGCGCAGCAGTGAGGGTGCCCCCGCCGCCGGCCGCTACGATTCGCAGGTCCCGCCGTTCAGCGAATCCGCGCCCGCTTTCTCCACCGCCGGCTCCGGCGATTTTGAGGAGATTGTCGGCGACGACGAGCTGCCGTTCTGAACGGGACAACCCTGATTTTTGATGTAAAGGAGGCCGAGAGCCATGGCTGACAGACCCGAGAGACCGGAGCGCCCCCGCGGCCGTAAGGGCCGCCGCAAGGTGTGCAGCTTCTGCGTTGATAAGATTGATACCATTGATTACAAGGATGTCGCGCGTCTGCGCCGCTTCATGTCCGAGCGGGCGAAGATCCTTCCCCGCCGCGTGACCGGCACCTGCGCCCGCCATCAGAGGGAGCTGACCGTCGCGATCAAGCGCGCGCGTCATATCGCCCTCCTGCCGTATGTGAACGACTAAACGCTCCGTACGCCCAAAGCCGCCGGCTGGTTGCCGGCGGCTTTTTGAATGGGCGGCGCAGAATCCGCGGAAAACGGCGGCAAGGCCGGCTTCCGCGCGTCTGGGCATACAAGCCGGCTTCCTAAGCTGGACGCACCCCGGCGTTTTGTGGTATAATGCCGACGGATAGGCTGGGCGGCGCGAAGGCGAAGATGCCGTGAGGGAGAAACACGGAGTGTTTCTCGGCAGCGCCGCCGGAAGGTGCCGAAAAGAAGCAGGCTGGGCGGCGCTGGCGTTTCCGCCTCAATGGGAATATACTAAAGAATGAGCGGCCTTTTGGCTGCTGCCCGAGGCCCGCTGAGGCCGAAAGGGAGAAAGGACAGACGATGCCGACAAAACCGTTTTTGGAGGCCGGACAGATCGTGGGGACCCACGGCGTGCGCGGAGAGGTGCGGGTCCAGCCCTGGTGCGACTCGCCCGCGTTCCTGGCGCAGTTCCGGACCCTGTATTTTGACGAGGGGCGCACGCCGGTGAAGGTCAAGGCGCGCCCCCACCAGAATGTCGTCCTCATGACGTTGGAGGGGGTTTCCACCGTGCAGGAGGCGTCTGCCCTGCGCGGGCGGGTGCTGTACCTGAACCGGGCGGACGTGGAGCTGCCGGAGGGCTCGTACTTTATCCAGGACTTAATCGGGCTGCGGGTGGTGGACGCGGACAGCGGCCGGGAATACGGCACGCTGGTAGAAGTCAGCGCGACCGGCGCCAACGACGTATACCATATTCGCACGCCGCAGGGCGACGTCCTGATCCCGGCCGTCCCGTCGGTGGTGATCAATACGGATATCGCGGGCGGCGTGATGGCCATCCGGCCGATCAAAGGAATGTTTGACGATGCGTTTTGATTTGATGACCCTGTTTCCCGAGATGTGCGACCGTGTCCTCGGCGAGAGCATCCTGGGGCGGGCGCAGGAAAAAGGCGCGATTACGGTGCATACCCACCAAATTCGTGACTATACTCTCAATAAGCAGAAGCAGGTGGACGATTATCCCTACGGCGGCGGGATGGGAATGGTGATGTATGCCCAGCCCATCGCGGACTGCTTCCGCGCGGTGTGCGAGCAGGCGGGGTCCCGCCCGCACCTGATCTATATGTCCCCGCAGGGGGCGGTCCTGACCCAGCGCCGGGCGCTGGAGCTCTCCCGACTGCCGCACCTCTGCGTGCTCTGCGGGCATTATGAGGGGGTGGACGAACGGGTGCTGGACGCGCTGGTCGACGAGCAGATTTCGATCGGCGATTATGTGCTCACCGGCGGGGAGCTGCCCGCCCTGGTGCTGGTGGACTGCATCGCCCGCATGATCCCGGGCGTGCTGTCGGACGACGTCTGCTTTACCGAGGAGAGCCATTTTTCCGGCCTGCTGGAGTATCCCCAGTATACCCGCCCCGCTGTCTGGGAGGGCCGGGAGGTGCCCGAGGTGCTGCTGAGCGGCCACCATGCGAATATCCAGAAATGGCGGCGGGAGCAGTCCCTGCTGCGCACCCTCCGCCATCGCCCGGATATGCTGGAAAAGGCGGAACTGAGCGAGAAGGAGCGGGAATTCCTCCGCCGGCAGGCCGAGCAGGCGGAGCCGGCGGGCCCCGAGCCTTCTGCCGGCAGGGAGCTTCCCTAGCCGGGCGAAGAGATCTGAGCCGGATGCCGCCCGCCGGCGGAAGCGGCGGAAACGGGAAAATCCAGGGCGCGGGCGGGGCCCGATAAGGGAAAGAAACTCCAGAAAATCCGGCATCCTTCGCGCCGCTTTTATCGCATTTGCCAAAGATTGCGCCCTCCTTCGTTTTTAGTCACTAAAAGTTATGAACAGAAACCGACACAACTTACAAACCGCGGGTTTGGAAAACCGACAAAATAGGGCAGGCAAACGAAAATGCGACTTTTCCCCCGAGAGTTGGGCAAAATTGATTGACGGGAAAACCATTTGTGGTATAATACCGATATCTGAGTTGGATAGTTACATGACCGCGACCCGCTGCCTGGACAGGCGGCGGGCGCTCTGGGATCTCCGTGCCGGGAGAAGCGGCATATGCCCTGCCCCGTTCGGCGTTCCGCCAAGCGCTGCAAATGCTGCCCCCGGCTGACACCTGATTTGAAAGGAGCTTTATACCATGAAAGAGACCGCTCTGCCCTGCACAGACCTGCTCACATCCGCTCAGGCCCTCGCCCCCCGGCTGTCCGCCCTGCGCCGGACACTTCATCGAGCCCCTGAGCTGGGAGGGGATACCGCGCAGACCCAGCATCTCATCCGCCGCCTGGGCC
>CAJFQI010000094.1 GCA_904419005.1 Candidatus Avimonas faecium
TACCTGCGCGGCGGAATTTGACGCTGAAACGCCCTATTTCTACTCCTCTTGGGATGAGGAGAACGAGGCGGAGATCTATCGCGCCCGCCTGAATTCCGATAAAAAGCGGGTGCTGGTGTTCGGCTCCGGCCCGATCCGGATCGGGCAGGGGATTGAGTTCGACTATTGCTCCGTCCACTGTGTCCGCACGCTGAAAAAGCTGGGGTATGAGGCGATCATTGCCAACAATAATCCGGAAACCGTATCGACCGATTTTGACACGGCCGACCGGCTGTACTTTGATCCCCTGACTCCGGAGGATGTTGACAACGTGCTCGCCACCGAACAGCCGGAGGCGGTGGTGGTGCAGTTCGGCGGGCAGACTGCCATCAAGCTGACCAAGCATCTGGTGGAGAAAGGGGTGCGGATCCTGGGCACCCCGGCAGACAGCATTGACGCGGCGGAGGACCGCGAGCGCTTTGACGAGCTGCTGGAGCAGTGCGGCATCCCCCGCCCGAAGGGGACCACCGTCTTTAAGACGGAGGAAGCGGTAAAGGCGGCGGCTTCTCTTGGCTATCCGGTGCTGCTGCGCCCCTCCTATGTCCTGGGCGGGCAGAATATGATCATTGCCTACGACGAGAACGACGTGCGGGAATATATGGCGATCATCACCTCCCACAAGCTGGAAAACCCGGTGCTGATCGACAAATACCTGATGGGTAAGGAGGTAGAGGTCGACGCTATCTGCGACGGCGAGGATTACCTCATCCCCGGCATTATGGAGCATATTGAGCGGGCGGGCGTCCATTCCGGCGACTCGATTTCGGTGTATCCTTCCCAGACGCTGAGCCAGCGGATCAAGGACACCATCATTGATTATACGGGCCGTCTGGCCAAGGCTCTCAAGGTGGTCGGCCTGGTCAATATCCAGTATGTCGTGTACCAGGATACCGTGTATGTGATTGAGGTGAACCCCCGTTCCTCCCGCACAGTGCCGTATATCAGCAAGGTGACCAACGTCCCGATGGTGGAGCTGGCAACCCGCTGTATGCTGGGCGAACGCTTGAAGGATCTGGGGTACGGCGTTGGGCTGTTCCCTGAGTCCGATTATGTGGCGGTCAAGGTGCCGGTCTTCAGCTTTGAAAAGCTGCGTGACCTTGACGTCCAGCTGGGACCGGAGATGAAATCGACTGGTGAAGTGCTCGGCCTTGCCAGGACGTTTGACGATGCGCTGTATAAGGGGCTGGTCGCCGCCGGATATAAAATGAAGAAAAGCGGCGGTGTGTTGATTACCGTGCGGGATTCCGATAAGCAGGAGGCCATTGACCTGGCGGACAAATTTGTATCGCAAGGCTTTACCCTTTACGCTACGGCGGGGACGGCCAACCGCTTGAACAAGCAGATGATCCCGGCTTCTGCTGTGCGGAAGATGCATGAGGAGCACCCAAACATCGTCGACCTGATTGAAAGCGGGAAGGTGGACTACATTATCTCCACCGATGCGCATGGCCGGGATCCGAAGCTCGCCAGCGTGCAGATGCGCCGGATGGCGATTGAGCACGCCATCCCCGTGTTTACTTCAATGGATACGGCCAATGCCATGGTGCGCTGCCTGGCGCTGGATAAAACGATGGATGATGTGGAGCTGATCGACATTACCAAGGTGTAATCCGGGGCGGAACGGCACAGGATAAAACAGGGCGGGAGGAGCGGCGGCACACCGCTGCCCCGCATCACTCCAGGAAAGGCAGGGGATTTCCCATGCGGTATACGCAGGAAATGGCCAAACTTCTGAACAAAAGCGAATTGGCGCCGGGGATTTATAGCTTTGTGCTGTCGGCGCCGGCGATCGCCGGCGCCGCGTCGGCGGGGCAGTTTGTCAATGTACTGTGCGGCAGCTATCAGCTCCGCCGCCCGATCTCAATTGCGGGGTTTGACAGCGCGCTTCATATCCTCCGGCTGGTTTTTGAGGTGCGGGGCAAGGGCACCGCTTGGCTAGCGGAACGGGAGCCAGGCGAGACACTTGACCTGGTGGGGCCGCTGGGGCATGGCTTCCCGCTGGACGACCCGTCCAAAAGGGCGGTACTGGTCGGCGGCGGGATCGGTACGCCGCCCCTTTTGCCGCCCGCCCGTTTCTACGGTGGGAACGCGACGGTGATCACCGGCTTCCGCACCGGCTCCGCGGCGATTTTACAGGCGGATTTTGAAGCGGCCGGGGCTAAAACTATCCTATGTACCGACGACGGATCGGCCGGATTTCACGGCTTCACCACCCAGGCGCTGGAACGCCACCTCGCGGGCAATCCCTGTGATGTGGTGTTCACCTGCGGCCCGAAGGTGATGATGCGGGGGGTGGCCCGCCTGGCGGAATCCCGCGGGATCCCCTGCTATGTGTCAATGGAAGAGAGGATGGGCTGCGGCGTCGGCGCCTGCTTGGGCTGCGTGTGCCAGACCAAGGACAAGGACGGGCCGCATCGTACCCGGGTCTGCTTGAACGGGCCGGTATTTGACTCCAAGGAGGTCGATTGGGATGCCTAACACGTCGCCGGATTTGGCCGTGTCCCTCTGCGGCGTAACGCTGAAAAACCCTGTGATCGCTGCGTCCGGGACCTTTGGCTATGGGATGGAATACAACGAATTTTATCCGGTTTCCCGCCTTGGGGGGATTGCCTGCAAGGGAACCACGCTGCGGGAGCGGCTGGGAAACCCTGCCCCCCGGATTGCGGAGACGCCGTCGGGGATGCTCAACAGCGTCGGGCTGCAGAATCCGGGCGTGGAGATGTTCCTTTCCGTTTACCTTCCTTGGCTTAAGCGGCAGGGGACGGCAGTCATCGCGAATATTGCCGGCAATTCCGTAGAGGATTACTGCGCAATGGCGGAGCGGCTGCACGATTCCGATGTTGACCTGATTGAGCTCAATATATCCTGCCCGAACGTTAAGCACGGCGGGGTGAATTTCGGGACCTCCTGCGACAGCGTGGCCCAGGTGACAGAGGAGGTCAAAAAGCGCTGCGGCAAGCCGCTGATGGTCAAACTCACCCCCAATGTGACCAGCATTGGGGACATCGCGGCGGCGGCGGAAGCGGCCGGCGCAGATGCTCTTTCCCTGATCAACACCCTGACCTGTATGCGCATTGATATCCGCACCCGCCGCCCGATCCTGCGGAACAATACCGGCGGACTGTCTGGGCCGGCCGTGTTTCCTGTCGCCGTCCGGATGGTGCGGGAGGTGTACAAGCGGGTCAAAATCCCGGTCGTCGGGATGGGGGGCATTTCTACTTGGGAGGATGCCGCCGAAATGATGATTGCCGGCGCCGCCGCCGTCCAGGTGGGGACTGCCAATTTCCGCGATCCGATGGCCTGCGTGAAAATCATCGACGGCTTACAGGATTTTGCAAGGCAAAACGGGCTTCAAAGCATTACGGAGCTGACCGGTACGCTCGCCGAATGGGAATAAGCCTGCAGGGGCGGCAGGCGTGGATAGCAGGGGGTAGGGAGATGCAGACAGCCGGAAAAATCCTAGGCGTGGATTTGGGGACGGTGCGCACGGGGATCGCGATATCCGATCCCTCCGGCCTGCTGGCCGCGCCGGTGGGAACCGTCACCCAGCGCGATCTTGAGCGCCTGGCGGAGCAGGTAGCCCAAACGGCGCAGGAGCAGGCGGCGGTGGAAATTGTGGTCGGCCATCCGCGCAACATGGACGGCACGCGAGGCGAGAGCGCCCGAAGGGCGGAGCAATTTGCCGAAAAGCTCCGTGACCTAACCGGCCTTCCCGTTTCGCTTTGGGATGAGCGGATGACGACGGTTTCGGCAATCGGCATCCTGAACCAGACCAACACGCGGGGGCAAAAGCGCAAGGCGGTGGTGGATACTGTGGCGGCTACCATCATCTTGCAGGATTATCTGGATTATAAAAAATTGCAGCGCTGAAAGGTGTATAACGGGACATCCGCGGGCCAAAGAAGCTGAAAAGGGCAGATGGGGACGGGCTTTACCGCTTGCCAGCTTACTTGACGGCCGATGCCTATGAAAAGACGCGAAGAAGAGTTTTGGCGCGGTGTTCAAACCTCTGGTATGAAAAAGGGCGGCGAAATTTGCCAACGCCAGATAAGAAAGTTTTCATCACAAAACGGTATGACACAAAAAGATGTGTCATACCGTTTTGGTCATTTTTGGAAACTGTATGTACAGTTTCCCTGCTTGCTAAAGTAAAAGACAAATAGGGAATTCGATTCATCAAACAGATAATTCCATGATCCAAAAGTCTTCCATGTGATTGGTGTATGCAATTTCATCT
>CAJFQI010000095.1:0-3282 GCA_904419005.1 Candidatus Avimonas faecium
GCGGATCTCCTCCGTCAAGGACGCGGACCAGATTATCGTGCTGCAGCACGGCAAGATCGCCGAACGCGGCACCCACGAGGAGCTTCTGCGCAACCACGGGTATTACTGGGAAACCTACGCCCTGCAAAACGACCTGCCCGGCGCCGGGCAGGCCGCGGAGGAAGCGGCGGCCGCGCAGGTCCCGGCGCAAGGAGGTGCTTGCTGATGGCCAGGAATAAGTTTGACGTGGACGAGACCCTGGAATCCCCCTTTAGCTTTGCCCACCTGAAACGCGCTTTTAAGTACATCAAGCGGCACAAATGGCAGATGGTGCTGGCGCTCGTGCTCAGCGCCATGGCCAGCATCGCGGGACTGTTCGGCCCCAAGGTCATGCAGTGGGTGCTGGATGAGGCGGTGCCCGAGAAGGATTTCGGCCTGATGGCCCGGCTGGCGGTATTTTTTGTCGGCCTGACCCTGCTCAGCATCCTGTTCACCACCATCCGCTCCCGCATCATGGCCCATGTCAGCCAGGACATCATCTACGACATCCGGGAGGACCTGTTCGCCCATCTGCAAAAGCTGCCCTTCAGCTATTACGATTCCCGCCCGGCCGGCAAAATCCTGGTGCGGGTCATCAACTACGTCAACTCGGTCGCCGACATGCTTTCCAACGGGATCATCAACATGGTGCTGGAGATCTTCAACATCCTGTTCATCGTCATCTTCATGTTCTCCACCGACGTGATCCTGTCGCTGATTATCATCGCCGGCCTGCCGGTGTTCGTGGCGATCATCCTGTTCCTCAAGCCCCGGCAGCGCAAGGCCTGGCAGGTGCAGTCCAACAAAAACTCCAACTACAACGCCTACCTGGCGGAAAGCATTGACGGGGTGCGGGTCAGCCAGCTCTTCACCCGGCAGGAGGAAAACCTCAGCATCATGCGCCGCCTGGCCGAAGCCTGCCGCCAGGCGTGGATGAAGGCGATCTACATCAACAACTCGGTGTGGGTATCCTCCGAGGTGCTCACCCAGATCGTGTTCACCTTCATGTATATCGCCGGCGTTTACTGGATGGGCGGCGCCTTTGTTTCCTTCGGCGTCATCATGGCCATGGGCAACTACGTCAGCCGCTTCTGGCAGCCGATCACCAACCTGGCCAACATCTACAACAACTTCATCAACAACATCGCCTACCTAGAGCGCATCTTTGAAACCATGGACGAGCCGGTGGTGGTCGACGACCTGCCCGGCGCCGTTGACCTGCCCGAGATCCGGGGCAAAGTGGCTTTCCAAGACGTCACCTTCGCCTACGAGCCGGGGATCAACATCCTTGAAAACCTCAACTTTACCGCCGAAGCGGGCCAGAGCATCGCCTTGGTCGGCCCCACCGGCGCGGGCAAGACCACGGTGGTCAACCTGATCAGCCGCTTTTACAACCTCACCGGCGGCGCAATCATTGTGGACGACGAATACGACATCTCCCGCGTGACCCTGCATTCCCTGCGCACCCAGATGGGGATCATGCTGCAGGACAGCTTCATCTTCAGCGGCACCATTATGGACAACATCCGCTACGGCCGGCTGGACGCGACGGACGAGGAGGTCATGGCCGCCGCCAAGGCGGTGCGCGCCCATGAATTCATCAGCGAGATGGAGCACGGGTATTACACCGAGGTCAATGAGCGGGGGAGCCGGCTCTCCCAGGGGCAGAAGCAGCTGATCGCGTTTGCCCGCACCCTGCTGTCCGATCCCAAGATCCTGATCCTGGACGAAGCCACGTCCTCCATTGACACCAAAACCGAGCGGCTTTTGCAGGAGGGTATCCAGGCGCTGCTGAAAGGGCGTACCTCCTTTATCATCGCCCACCGCCTGTCCACCATCAAAAACTGCGACAAGATCCTGTACATCGGCAACAAGGGCATCCTGGAGCAGGGCAGCCACGACGAGCTGCTGGCCAAGCACGGGTTGTATTATGCCCTCTACACCGCGCAGGCGCAGGACCAAGGGGTGCCGGTGCCCGCCGCAACCTGAGCGGAGCCCGGGTGAGGGCGCTTGGCGCTCTGCAGGCCACCGTCCGAAGCGGCGCGTCCCCTTCAAAATAAGCCGCGGGCGCCTGCTGGCAGGCGCCCGCTTTTTTTGAACAGGCCCTACGAAAGGAGTTTTTCGGATGTCCGTGCTTTTGCGAAAATGGCGCCCTGAGGACGCCCCCGCCATCGCCCGCCTGGCCGACAACCCCAAGGTCGCCGCCAACCTGCGGGACCTTTTCCCCTCCCCGTATACCCTTCAGGACGCGGCCGACTATGCCGCCTTCTGCGCCGGGGCGGACGAGGAGACGCAGCTTCTCCGGCTCATTGAAGTGGACGGGCAGCCCGCCGGGAACGTCTCCCTCGCCTTGGGCGGGGACGTCTACCGCCGGAGCGCGGAGCTCGGCTACTGGCTGGGGGAGCCCTACTGGGGCCGGGGGGTCATGACCCAGGCGGTCCAAGCCGCCTGCCGCGAGGCCTTCGCCCGATGGGACATCGTGCGCATCTACGCCGAGCCCTTCGCCCGCAACACGGCCTCCCGCCGGGTGCTTGAAAAGGCCGGCTTCACCTTGGAGGGCGTGATGCGGGCCGGGGTATGCAAAAAGGGGGAAATCCTCGACTACTGTATGTACGCGCTGCTGCGGCAGGACGCGGAATAAACGGAACCGGGCAGCTGCACGCCCCCGCACACGCAAATCCCATAGAAATACCGGAAACAGGGCCGCTCCGATCCCAATGATCGGGGCGGCTCCACGGTTTTAGGGAGTATCGCAGCCGGCGGCCGTCCCATGCCCGGCGCATTTCCTCCTCAATCCCCTTTCCAAAAAAATTGAAATTTCCGCGTTTTCCTTACCTAACAAAGCCGCCCTGGCAAAGACTATATCGATGAACATGTTCAAAGCCGGGGCGGGCGCCTCTGCCCCTTTCCCCGCAGGGGCGTCCATCCCCCCATTTTTCAAGGAGAGTTTATGGACAGGAATTCCTTGCTGGCCGTCCTGGATCCGGCTTTTCTGGACCAGCTGTACGGCTTCTGCTACCGCCGCTGCCCCGGCAGCGCCCAGGCGGAGGACCTCTGCTCAGACATCGTGCTCGCCGTGATAGAAGCCGCCCGGCGGCCGGGAGAGGTCGCCGAGCCCGAGTCCTTTATTTGGAAAATCGCGCACAACGTCTGGGCCGACCACGCCCGCCTTCAGCGGCGGGTCGCCGGCCGCTCGGCTGCCGGCGACCCGGAGGAGCTGCTTCTCCGGCTCCCTTCGCCGGAAGGCGCCGAGGCGGGCCCGGG
>CAJFQI010000095.1:3309-7111 GCA_904419005.1 Candidatus Avimonas faecium
TTCCGGGAAATCGCCTTCCTCTCCAAAGCGTACCGGGAGGTCATGATCCTGCGCTATTTGGAAGGGATGCCCATCCCCGCCGTCGCGAAGGCGCTGGGCCTCCCCGCCAACACGGTGCGCCAGCGGCTGTTTTATGCAAGGAATGCGGTGAGAAACGAGGTGCAAAAAATGGCAAACAGAGAAGACGCGGTAGGCACCCCTCTCGCGCTGCAAAACATCCAGCTGCGCATGATCGGCACCGGCAACCCCCTGGCCGGCGACCCGCGGGACGTATGCACCCGGCAGCTTTCCTCCCATATCGTCTGGCTATGCCGGTGCAAGCCCTCCGCCGCCCGGGAAATTTCGCAGGCGCTGGGCGTCCCCATGCCCTATGTGGAGGAGGAGCTGGCCATCCAATGCGCCGGGAGCAACGGAGAATACGGCATGCTCCAACAGCTGGAAAACGGGCGGTACGCTGTCAACGTCCTGCTGTTGGACAAGCCCGAGCTGGAAAAGGCCCAGGCAGCCTATACCGGCCGCATCCCCGCCCTCTGCCAGACGGTCTGCGACTTTGTGCAGGCCCACCGGGAGGAATACCTCGCCTTCCCCTATCTCAACAAGCGGGTGGATATGAACCTCATCCTCTGGCAGCAGATCTCCTGGATCGCATACCGTTTGTCCGGGATGGTCGACCGGCTCCTGGATGAGGAATACTTCCCCAATATCCCCGCCTCCGACCGCCCCTTTACGGTGTTTGGCTACCGTTCCTTCGGCGGCCCGGATTACGGCTGCGGCTGGGACGGCGTCCGGGCCCGCCATATTGCAGGCTATTCCTCTGTGAGCGTGGAAAACATCTATATTTCCCGCATCTCCGCCCATTTCCACTGCGGCCACGACATCGGCAACGACCTCCCCCTCCAGCTCGCGATCCGGGCCGTCGGCGGCCTGCCGGTCGCCGGCCTGAGCGAGGAGGAAAAGGAAGCGGCGGCCAGGGCGGTCGAATGCGGCTATCTCTACCGGGAGGGGGACACGCTGTATACCAAGATCCTGGTCTCCCGGGACGGCGACGACCTGTTCGCCGTCAGCGCCCAGCTCGACGGGCCTTTCCGCCCGGAGGCGGAGCAGGTCGCTGCCGCGGTCGCGCAGCGTATCCGGGAGGACGTGCCGGCCCATTTGATAGGGGACCGCCGGTACTTCAACGCCCTGGCTTCCCTCCCCGTACTGGATTCGCTGGTGGAAGCCCTGATCGGCAAGGGGTTGCTGACCCCGCCCCAGGACGGCCTAGGCGCGGAAGGCTGCTGGATGACGCTGACCCCCTAGCCTCCCGGCCCTGCCCGGGCCCTTTTCCCACCGGAAGCGGCCGGACCCCATAGCCGGCGATCCTCCGGGAAAGGGCCGGTGCGGCGGGAGAGTGGACCCACCGAACGGCAAAAAGCGGCGCGGGATTTTCCCGCGCCGCTTTTCTATGCCTTACGCCGGCCGCCCGTTTGGCCGTCCGGGTTATTTCTTCATCGCCAGCGCCTGCTTGGCCTTGGCGACGATGTTTTCCGCGCACAGGCCGAAGACCTTGAGCAGCTCCGCCGCCGGGCCGGACTTGCCGAACACGTCGTTGACGCCGACCCGCACCACCGGCACCGGGGCGGCCTCGCAGACCACCTCGGCCACCGCGCTGCCCAGGCCGCCGATGATGTTGTGCTCCTCCACCGTGACGAGCGCGCCGGTCTCCTTGGCCGCCGCAATCACGATGTCGCGGTCAATCGGCTTAATGGTGGCCATATTGATCACGCGGGCCTGGATGCCCTCGTTCTTGAGCTGCTCCGCCGCCGCGAGCGCCTCGGAAACCATCAGGCCGGTAGCGATAACCGCCACATCCTTACCCTCGGTCAAAACGGAGCCCTTGCCGACCTCAAAACGGTAGGACTGGTCAAAGATCACCGGAGCGGCCAGCCGGCCGAACCGCATATACACCGGGCCGTTGATCTCCATCGCCGCCCGCATCGCCTTTTTGGTTTCGACGTCGTCGGCGGGGTTGATGATCGTCATGCCGGGGATGGTGCGCATCAGGGCGATATCCTCGCAGCACTGGTGGGTCGCGCCGTCCTCGCCCACCGAGATGCCGGCGTGGGTTGCGCCGATCTTGACGTTGAGGTGGGGATAGCCGATCGAGTTGCGCACCTGCTCAAACGCGCGGCCGGCCGCGAACATCGCGAACGAGGACGCGAACACCTGCTTGCCGGCGGCGGCCAGCCCGGCCGCGATGCCGATCATATTGCATTCCGCGATGCCGCAGTCAAAGAAGCGGTCGGGATACGCTTTTTTGAAAGTCCCGGTTTTGGTCGCGGCCGCGAGGTCGGCGTCCAGCACCACCAGGTTGGGATACTCCTTCGCGAGCTCGACCAGCCCTTCGCCGTACGACTCGCGCGTTGCCTTCTTTATCACGTCAGCCATGCTTTTCCTTCCTTTCTTCCCGAGCGGCGGGCTTACGCTTCCAGCGCCGCCAGCGTCTCGCCGAGTTCCTTCATCGCCTGGTCGTACTGCTCCTTATTCGGGGCGGTGCCGTGCCAGGAGACCTGGTTCTCCATAAACGAAACGCCCTTGCCCTTGACGCTGTGCTGGATAATCGCGGTCGGCTTCTCCTTGCAGGCGCGGGCCGCCTCAAACGCCGCCTCAATCTGGTCAAAGTCGTGGGCGTCAATCACAATCACGTTAAAGCCGAAGGCGGCGAATTTTTCCGGGATCGGGTAGGGCGAATTGACCTGGTCGACCGGGCCGTCAATCTGCAGGCCGTTGTTGTCAACCACGATGCAGAGGTTGTCCAGCTTTTTGGCGGCAGCGAACATCGCGGCCTCCCAGACCTGGCCCTCTTCAATCTCGCCGTCGCCCAGGATGGCGTATACCCGCCAGTCCGCATTGTCCAGCTTGCCGGCCAGCGCCATGCCGCAGGCCGCGGAGATGCCCTGCCCCAGCGAGCCGGTGGACATATCGACGCCGGGGGTGCCCTTCATATCGGGATGGCCCTGCAGCATGGCCCCCGTGTGGCGCAGGCTCTTGAGCTCGTCCCACGGGAAATAGCCCTTCAGCGCCAGCGCGCTGTACAGCGCGGGGGCGGTGTGCCCCTTGGACAGCACCAGGCGGTCGCGGCCCGGGGCCTTGGGCTCCTTCGGGTCCACCTTCATCTCCTGAAAATAGAGGTACGCCAGCGTGTCGGCAATCGAGAGGGAGCCGCCGGGGTGGCCGCTTTTGGCATTGAACGTCCCTTCAATGACCCCCATACGGATCTTGGTTGCCAGGACCGACAGACGCTTTTTCAGCGCAGCATCCATATTTTTCCTTCCTTTCCCATTATCACGAGTTCGGCATCCGCCGCGGCCTTCCCATCGGAAAAGCCGGCACGGCTTGGCCGCAGAAAAGAGAAACGCGGCGCGTTTCTTCCCAACGGCCATTATAGCATGGAAGCGGCGGCATGGCTAGCCCGCGCCCGGATTTTTTCCGTTTTTCCCGAAAAACACAAGCCAGGCGGCCGGCATGTCGCGCACTTCACCGGGGGGAGCTCCCAAGCCGGAGGCAACGGTCCGGCCGTCCCCCGCGCGCCGGCAAACGGCCCTGCCTCCCGAATCCGGCCATGCGGGCGGAACGCCGGTAAAGCTGCGCCGGTGCCGGGGGGGGAAAGGAATAGGCGGAAATAAAAAAACGCCCGGCCTATTGGCTGGACGTTTTGTGTGTTGGCATCTGCTTATCTTCCCGGGCCGCTTCCAGCCAAGTATTGTCAGCGCAAGTGAGCTTAACTGCCGTGTTCGGGATGGGAACGGGTGTACCCTCACCG
>CAJFQI010000096.1 GCA_904419005.1 Candidatus Avimonas faecium
AAGAACATCCGCCCCCGGGATATCCTGACGCCGGCCGCCTTTGAAAACGCCCTGCGGGCCGACATGGCCATCGGCTGCTCGTCCAATACGGTGCTGCATGTGACCGCGATTTCCTATGCGGCGGGCTGCCCGATCAACCTGCGGCAGATTGATGAGATCGGCCGCCAGACCCCGCAGATCTGCAAGCTGAATCCGGCAAGCCAGGTGTTCATCACCGACCTGAACGAGGTCGGCGGCATCCAGGCGATGCTCAAGGAACTGGACAAGGGCGGCCTGATCCACCGCGATCTGCTTACCGTGAGCGGCACGGTGGCCGAGCGGTTTGCGGGCGCTCCCGATGCGGACGGCAAAATCATCCGTACGCTGGAAAACCCCTTCCGCAAGGATGGCGGCATCGCGATCCTGTTTGGCAACCTGGCAGAGGAAGGCGCCGTGGTCAAGCAGGGAGCGGTCAAGCCGTCAATGATGGTACACAGCGGCCCGGCGCGGGTGTTCGACAGCGAGGAGGACGCCAACGAAGCCATCCTGGGTGGGAAAATCCAGGCCGGCGATGTCGTGGTGATCCGGTACGAAGGGCCGAAGGGCGGCCCCGGGATGCGGGAAATGCTCTCCCCGACGGCAAATATCGCCGGGATGGGCCTGGATGAGAGCGTGGCGCTGATCACGGACGGCCGCTTTTCCGGGGCGACCCGCGGCGCGTCAATCGGGCATATTTCGCCCGAAGCGGCGGCCGGCGGCGTGATTGCGCTGGTGGAAGACGGGGATACCGTGTCGATTGACATCCCCGCCCGCAAGCTGGAACTGCTGGTGGACGAGGATACCCTCGCCGCCCGCCGCGCCGCCTGGAAGGCACCGGAGCAGCAACTGACCGGCTACGCCAAACGGTATGCCCAGCATGTGACCAGCGGCTCCACCGGCGCGGTGTTTGATGACATGCTTTGATCCCGGCGGAGAGAAAAAGACGCTCATAGGGAGGCGGCAAGGCAGGACGCTTTGCCGCCTTTTTGTTTATTCAGGGGAAAAATCGGCAACTGCTTGTCGCTTGCCCTGTGTTGCTATTGCAGGGGCCGATGGGATGCCTTAGCCTGCGCCTGGATGCAGACAAGCCTTGCATAATCCCGCGGATTCCAGTACAATAGGAAACGATCGGCGGAGTGCGCTTTGGCGGCTCTGCCGGTAAGCAGCCCGCCAGGATTTGGATAAACCAAAGGGCGGGTACAGGATTTTGGGATGAAGGATGGGCTTTTATGAAACTGATCTCCTGGAATGTCAACGGCCTGCGCGCCTGTATGGGCAAGGGCTTTGCGGAATACTTCGCCCAATCGGGCGCGGATGCGTTCTGCCTGCAGGAAACCAAGCTTCAGCCGGGGCAGATTGACTTTGCGCCGGAGGGGTATCACGCGTATTGGAATTACGCGGTAAAAAAGGGGTATTCCGGCACGGCGGTTTTCACCAAGGAAGAGCCCCTCTCGGTGCAGTACGGCATGGGGGAGGAGGTTCACGACCAGGAGGGCCGGCTGATTACGCTGGAATTCCCGGGGTTTTACCTGGTTACCGTGTATACCCCCAACGCCCAGCGGGGGCTGACCCGGCTCGGCTACCGGCTGGAATGGGAGGCTGCGTTCCGGCGGTATCTGAAGGCGCTTGACGGGAAAAAGCCGGTGGTCGTCTGCGGGGATATGAATGTCGCCCACCAGGAGATTGACCTTAAGAATGCAAAATCCAACCGGGGGAACGCGGGCTTTACTGATGAGGAACGGGAGGCGTTTTCCGCCCTGCTGGACGAGGGCTTTGCGGATACCTTCCGCCGGCTGTATCCCGACCGGACGGGCGCGTACAGCTGGTGGTCGTATATGTACCATGCCCGGGAGAACAACGCGGGATGGCGGATCGACTATTTTGTGGTGTCCGAACGGCTGATGCCGTTGGTCAAGGACGCGGGTATAGATTCGCAGGTGCTGGGCTCGGACCACTGCCCGGTCACCTTGGAGCTGGAAATGCCGGACGGGGGCGCTTCCGCCGCCCGGTAACGGGATATCTCATAAAGCAGAAAGGATGCGGGATGGAATGGACAAGGCCGAACGACAGATCCGGGAGCTGCAAATCCGGAAAACAATGGAAAATCTGCGCAAGAACCGTATGGAGGCATATTATGTGCCGACAGCCGCCGAGGTCCCGGAGCAGGTGGCGTCTTTGCTGAACGAAGGGGATACCGTAGCGGTCGGCGGCTCCATGACGCTGGAGCAGGCGGGGGTGATGGACCTGCTGCGGAGCGGCAAATACCGTTTCCTTGACCGCTATGCCCCCGGCCTGACCCCGGAGCAGGTCCGGCAGCTGTTCCTGGACAGCTTTTCCGCCGATGCCTACCTTTGCTCCGCCAACGCCGTGACGATGAACGGGGAGCTGTATAATGTGGACGGGAACAGCAACCGCGTGGCGGCGATCTGTTACGGCCCGCGGTCGGTAATCATCGTGGCCGGCTGCAACAAATTGGTCCCCGACCTGAAAGCGGCCTTTCAGCGCGTCAAGCTGACGGCCGCCCCGGCGAACGCCGCGCGGCTGGGCTGCGCCACCTACTGCGCCTCTGCCGGCGTGTGCCAGGGCTTGGGCGAGGAAGCGCCGACGGCCGGCTGCGGGACGCAGGCGCGGATTTGCTGCAACTATGTGGTGTCCGCCTGCCAGCGGGAGGCCGGACGGATCAAGGTAATTCTTGTGGGCGAGCCGCTCGGCTATTGAGAGCGGTTGCAGCGGGCGCGGGAGGCCTGCGGGCAAGATACATCCCGGCGGTTTGATGAAGGAAGGTTGGGGCAATATGGTCCTGTATTTGGTGATCCCCTGCTACAACGAGGAAGAGGTCCTGCCCCTGACGGCGAAGGCGGTGCGGGAAAAGATGGAGGCCCTGCTGGCCCGCGGGGCGATTTCCCCGGAAAGCCGCGTGCTGTTCGTGGACGACGGCAGCAAGGACAAAACCTGGCAGCAGCTTGAGGAGCTGTCCAAAGGGGATCCTCTCTTTTCGGCGCTGAAGCTTTCTCATAACGTCGGCCACCAGAACGCCCTGCTCGCTGGGCTGATGACGGCGAAGGACTGCTGCGACGCGGCGGTTTCCATGGACGCCGACCTCCAGGACGACATTGACGCCATTGACGGGTTCCTGCAAAAATACGCGGAGGGCTGCGACGTGGTGTACGGCGTGCGCAACAAGCGGGATACGGACACCCGCTTCAAGCGCACCTCGGCGCTGGCGTTTTACAAATTCATGGGGGCGATGGGGGTGGAAAGCGTTTACAACCACGCCGACTACCGGCTGATGAGCCGCCGCGCCCTGGAAGCCCTTGCCGAGTACAGGGAGGTCAACCTTTTCCTGCGGGGGATCGTGCCCCTGATCGGCTATCGCAGCGATTATGTGTATTATGACCGCAAGGAACGGGCGGCGGGCCAATCCAAATACCCGCTCAGGAAAATGCTGAATTTC
>CAJFQI010000097.1 GCA_904419005.1 Candidatus Avimonas faecium
TGCCGCGGGTGAGGTAGAAATACTGCGTGACGTCGCCGTTACGCAGGCGGGAGGGGAGAGGCTCCCCGGCGGAAAGCCTCTCTCCCTTGGGGAACCGTCCTCCCTCGGAGAATCGTCCTCCCTCGGAGAATTGGAGATCGCCGGCATCACCTGCGATTCCCGCCGGGTGGGGCCGGGCTGGGTATTCGTCTGCATCCGCGGGGTGGAGCGGGACGGCCACCGATACGCCGCCCAGGCGGAGCAGGCGGGCGCCGCCGCCATCGTGGCGGAGGAGGAGATCGGCTGCCCCGGCTGTACCGGCCGGGCGGCCCTGCTGCTCGTCCCCTCAAGCCGCCGGGCGTGGGCGCAGATGTGCGCCAACTGGTTCGGCCGGCCGGCCGAACGGCTGCATCTGGTCGGGATCACCGGGACCAACGGCAAAACGTCCGAAACCTATATGCTCAAGGCGATCCTTGAAGGCTGCGGGCAGAAGGTCGGCCTGATCGGCACGATTCAAAACATGATCGGCAGCCGGGTGCTGCCCTCCGCCCATACCACGCCGGATCCCTACGACCTGCACAGCATGTTCGCCCTCATGGCGGCGGAAGGCTGCACCTATGCGGTCATGGAGGTATCCTCCCATGCGCTGGATCAGGAGCGGGTCAGCGGCTGCACCTTTGACGCGGCGGTTTTCACCAACCTGACCCAGGATCATTTGGATTACCACAAAACCATGGAAAATTATCTGGCGGCCAAGAAGAAGCTTTTCCGGATGTGCCGCCGCGCCGTCGTCAACGCGGACGACCCATGGACGCCGAAGCTGGTGGAAGGGCTTTCCTGCCCGGTGCTTACCTATTCCGCCCAGAAAAACGAGGCGGACTACGTCGCTAAAAATATCCGCCCCCGCCCAGACGGGGTGGATTTTGAGCTGGTGGGGGATTCCCGCATCGGCCGGGTGCGGCTGGGGATTCCCGGCCTGTTCTCGGTCTACAATGCCCTGGCGGCCGCCGCCTGCGGCTTGGTCCTGGGGCTGCCGTTTGACCGGCTGATTGAAGCGCTGAGCCAGGCCAAAGGGGTGAAGGGCCGGGCGGAAATCGTGCCGACCGGGCGGGATTTTACCGTGGTCATTGATTATGCCCACACCCCCGACGGCCTGGAAAAGATCTGCCGCACCATGAAGGAATGCAGCCACGGCCGGCTGGTCACCCTGTTTGGCTGCGGCGGGGACCGGGACAAGGGCAAGCGGCCGAAAATGGCCGCGGCCGCGGCCTCTCTGTCCGATTTCCTCATCATCACATCGGATAACCCCCGCACCGAGGACCCCGAAGCGATCATCCGGGATATCCTGGCGGGCCTGCCGCAGGGGGATAAGGCCGTGCCGTATACGGTGATCCCCAACCGGGTGGAGGCGATCCACTGGGCGATCCGGAACGCGCAGCCGGGGGATACCCTGCTGCTGGCCGGGAAGGGGCATGAAACCTACCAGATCCTTAAGCAGGAGGTCATCCACCTTGACGAGCGCGAGGTGGTGGCGGACGCGCTGCGGGAGACGGCCGGTTCCTAGGCGGCCTGTAAAAAGGCGGGGAAAATAAGGGGAGTAAGGCGCGGATGGCCCCGGACAGGAGGCAGCTTCCCGCGCCCGGAAAGGAATGGCCACACCCATGGATATGACAAAATTGACGACGGTTGCGGCGACGGCGTTGGCCGGGTTCCTGGTTTCCGCGATTGCGGGGCGCTGGGTGATCCCGGCGCTTCACCGGCTGCATTTCGGGCAGACCATCCGGGAGGATGGCCCGGCCTGGCATAAGAAAAAGCAGGGCACCCCCACGATGGGCGGCCTGCTGTTTATGGGCGGCACCCTGGTTGCTTTTCTTCTGGCGGTGGCGGCCTCCCAGCTTTTCCTGCGGGATAAGGTGCTGGACGCCACGCCGCTGACCCTGACCCGGCTGTTCGGCGGGCTGCTGATGGCGCTCTGCTGCGGGGCGATCGGCTTTGCGGACGATTACATCAGCGTCGTCAAAAAGCGGAATCTCGGCCTGACGGCGCGGCAGAAAATGTTTGCCCAGCTGCTGGTTGCGCTTGGCTACGCGCTGTCCCTGTACATGGCGGGCGGCTCGGAGGTGTATGTGCCGTTCGCCGGCGTGGTGGATTTCGGCCTGTGGTTCCTGCCGTTCTGCATGTTTATCGTCGTGGCGGCGACCAACGCGGTCAACCTCACGGACGGGATTGACGGCCTGTGCGGGACGGTCACCTTTGTGGCGTCCCTGTTTTTCCTGATTGCGGCGGGGATCACCGGCTATTTCGGGCAGGGGCTGCTTGCGTCGGCGCTGGCCGGCGCGCTGGCCGGCTTCCTGGTGTGGAACCTCCACCCCGCCAAGGTGTTTATGGGGGATACCGGCTCCCTTTTCCTGGGCGGGATCCTGGCCGCGCTGGCGTTCGGCATCAACCAGCCGTTCCTGCTGATCCCGGTGGGGATCGTCTACATTGTGGAAACGCTGTCGGTGATCCTTCAGGTCACCTATTTCAAGCTGACCCACGGCAAGCGGCTGTTTAAAATGAGCCCGCTGCACCACCATTTGGAGATGTGCGGCTGGGGCGAAAACAAGATCGTGCTGGCGTTTTCGCTGGTGGCTTTGTTCGGCGGGCTGCTTTCCTGGTATCTCCTCCTGGCGGCCTGATGGCTTTTTCCGGGAGGGGGCGCGCATAATTTCCGCCCGCTTCCGCATACTTTGTAAAAAGGCCCGCTGCACGGCGGGCATTCCCGGTTATGAGGGCGGGCGGGCCGCCCGTTTCCAGCAACGCATTGCAGCAAGCCGTCGGGCGCGCCCGACGGCTGGAAAGGCGAGGTCGATCTATGGCGTCATCCAAACCGGCGGCACTCCCTGCCGCCTCCCAAAAACCGAAGAAGCGATTTCGCCTTTTCTCCGTCTCCCAGGGCTTTGACATGCCCTTTTTGATCATCCTGATGATCATCCTGGTGGTGGGGCTGATCTGCCAGTTTTCCGCCGGGTATGCCTATTCCTACTACTGGAACGACGGGGACAGCTTTTACTTTATCAAGCGGCAGCTGATTTTTGCGCTCATCGGCGTGGCGGCGATGCTGTTTATCTCCACGATCGACTACCACATCCTCCACCATTTCGCCATCCCGCTGATGCTGGTATCCCTGGCTATGCTGGTGGTGGTGCTGTTCCTGCCCGCCTCCGACGGCATCCACCGCTGGATCCG
>CAJFQI010000098.1 GCA_904419005.1 Candidatus Avimonas faecium
CGAAACGGTACCTGCTCTATGTCGTTGTGCCTTATGGAAAAAGAGCTCAGACCAGCCCTTCTTTTTCATAATAGGCGAGCAGCAGCTCTACAACCCGGTTGTAGCTGAGCACGCCGTCGTCGTCCCCCTGGATTTCAATAAAGCTGTTGTTGATGGATTCCGAAATGTCCTGTACCTGCCCCTCAAACTGCTGCCAGTATTCGCTGCGCTGCTGTAGGTCGGCCAGCATCCCCTCCGAGCAGTAGGCGCGGGTGGCCAGCCACAGATCCTGGTCATAGGCATACAGGGCGTTAGCGCAGTATACATAGGCCAGCAGGTACCCGGAATAGCGGTAATCGGCAGAGGGGTGGTGGAAACAGGCCAGGCAGGCGAAAAAGTTGCACTCGTCCTCCCTGGCGAAGCCGCGGGTATGGGCCAGTTCGTGGGCGGCGGTCGCCGGGATATCGCAGGCGGGCTGGTCAACGTTGATGTTCGCTTCGGAAAAGAAAGGAAAATACATCCCGGTAATGCCGGTATAGGACCAAAGGGGGGAGAGGTGGACCGGCTTTCCCCGGTTGACAACCCCCCACAAAAAGGGATACTCGTCCTCCAAAGCCTCATACCCCTTGCCTGCCTTAACGAGGACGTCGGTAATTGAGCCATCCAGCGCCACATTCCCGTTTTCGTCCACGGGAAGCTGCCGGCGGGCAATTGAGGCGTTCTGCGCCAGGTCGATGCAGACCGCCTGCAAAAATTCACCCGGCTTGGGGGAGGTGTCCAGCTCCAGCAGCTCGGACGCGGGGAGACGGTAAAAATTCAGCCCGTGCAGCAGCATATACAGCAGCAGCGCGCTGGATAAAACCCATCCGACGGCCCTGCCGGCCTTCGCCGCGTATTGTGCACGGGCCTCGGACGCCTTCAGCCTGCGGAAGAAGCGGACCAGGAGGAGCACCAGCACCGGCAGAGCCGCTACCGCGGCAACCTCCGTGAGGGAGAAAGGGAACAGGGAGGACACCATCCCCAAGGGGACGGAAACCAGCCGGAAGATCCCGCGGGAAAACACCGTTTCCGTAACCTCCGGGAAATGGGGCAGGATCCAGAACAAAAGCAGGGCGGCAATCCCCGGCAGAAGGAAGAGAAAGCAGCGGAGTACGCCCCACAGCTTTGACAGGAATGACTTCATGACGGATGACTTCCTCCTTACCAGGTCGTTTTGTCCATTATACCGGATTCCGGTGCATCTGCCAAGAAGGAACCGTCACGAAAAATGCGGCAAATCGCTGCGAATGCCGTAACATGATTTCAAAAGCGCTGCCAAGGTAGCGTCTCCCGGTTTTATTTTTCTCCGGCCCTCAAAAGGCCGGGTCCCGTCCGGAAAGCCGTAACCCGCCTGGCGGATCCCGTAAGGCCGGATGGATCCATAAAAGATGAGCAGCCTGTGCAAAGCAATATCGCTTTACACAGGCTGCTTGACGGTGAATAGGGGCTACCACCGCCTGGTCTTGGAAAAAGCGATGCAGCCCAGGACGACGGCGACCGCGCCGGCCGCCGCACCGCAGATGCCGAGGATAAACGCGCTGATCGACATGCCTTTCATTGCGCAGACTCCTTTCACAGCCACGGGCTGTTTATAGGCAGGCAAGCGCCTGGTGAATGTCCTCAATGATGTCGTCCGGGTTCTCAATCCCGACCGAGAAACGGATCAGGTCGGGCGTGACGCCGGCTTCGGCGAGCTGTTCGTCAGACATCTGCCGATGGGTGGTGCTGGCCGGATGAAGCACGCAGGTCCGCAGGTCCGCTACATGGATGACGATCTGCGCCAGCTTTAGGTTTTCCATAAACCGGCTGGCCGCCTCCCGGCCGCCCTTAACCCCAAAGGAAATTACGCCGCAGGTGCCGTTCGGCATGTATTTCTGCGCCAGGTGGTAGTATTGGCTGTCCGGCAGGCCCGGATAGCTCACCCAGGAAACCTTTTCCTGCTGCTGCAGATACTCCGCCACCTTCTGCGCGTTGGAGCAGTGCCGCTGCATCCGGAGGAACAGGGTGTCTATGCCCTGGCTGAGCAGGAAGGCGTTCATCGGGCTGGGCGTGGCGCCGATATCCCGCATCAGATGGGTGCGGCACTTGGTAATATAGGCCGCTTTGCCGAAGGTGTCGGTGTAGGTCAGGCCGTGGTAGGTTTCATCCGGCGTGGTCAGGCCGGGGAATTTGTCGTTCTGCGTCCAGTCGAAGTTCCCGCTGTCCACGATCACGCCGCCCAGGGCGGTCGCGTGGCCGTCAAGGTATTTGGAGGTGGAGTGGGTGACGATATCCGCCCCGAATTCGAACGGGCGGCAGTTCACCGGGGTGGGGAAGGTGTTGTCCACGATCAGCGGCACGCCGTGGCTGTGGGCGGCGCGGGCATACATCTCTATATCAAGCACGCAAAGCCCGGGATTGGAGAGCGCCTCCCCGAACACCAGCTTGGTATTCGGGCGGAAGGCCGCGTTCAGCGTCTCCTCGTCCGCGTCCGGGTCAATGAAGGTCACGTCAATCCCCATCTCCCGCAGGGTCTTGTTAAACAGGTTGAAGGTGCCGCCGTAAATCGCCACGGCGCTGACGATATGGTCGCCGCTGTGGGCAATGTTGAGCGCGGCGATCAGGTTTGCCGCCTGCCCGGCGGAGGTCAGCAGCGCGCCGACCCCGCCTTCAAGCGCGGCGATTTTGGCCTCAACTGCGTTGGTGGTCGGGTTGGAAAGGCGGGTGTAAAAGTCCCCGCCGATTTTCAGGTCGAACAGGTCGCCGAGGGTCTGGGCGCTGTCGTAGCGGAAGGTGGTGCTCTGTACAATCGGGAGCACCCGGGGCTCGCCGTTCTTCGGCT
>CAJFQI010000099.1 GCA_904419005.1 Candidatus Avimonas faecium
AGGAGATCATCCGCCGCTGACCATAAAACGCAAGGGAAACGAGGGAAGCGCCTGCGCTCTGTGCGCGGCGCGCTTCCCTCGTTGCTTTTTCCCGCTTCCCCGCGTTTATTTTGCGCCGCCTATTGTTTTTTTCCGCGGTTTTCTTTATACTTTGTAGTATGGCAAAGCCGTGAGGATTGGTACAGGAAAGGCAGGAAATGTGAATGAACAACGAAACCGTGCTGGTGCTGGACTTTGGCGGCCAGTATAACCAGCTGATTGCCCGCCGCGTCCGTGAGGCCGGGGTGTATTCGGTGGTAAAATCGTATAAAACGCCGCTGGAGGAGATCCGGTCGGCCGGGTATAAGGGCATCATCTTCACCGGCGGGCCCAACAGCGTCTATGACGAGGCTTCGCCCCACTACTCCAAAGAGATCCTCTCCCTGGGTATCCCGGTGCTGGGCATCTGCTACGGCGCGCAGCTCATGGCCTGGATGCTGGACGGCCGGGTGGCCAGCGCCGAGCGGGAATACGGCAGCACCACCGCCGCCGTGGATTCCTCAAGCATCCTCTTCGCCGGGCTGGAGCCGCAGCAGCAGTGCTGGATGAGCCATACCGACTGCATCGTCGCCCCGCCGGAAGGGTTCCGGATTACCGCGACCACCCCCCACTGCCCCTGCGCGGCGATGGAAAATGCGGAGAAAAAGCTGTACGCCGTCCAGTTCCACCCCGAGGTCAACCACACCACCCACGGCGCCGAAATGCTGCGGCATTTCCTGTTTGACGTCTGCGGCTGCAAGGGCGATTGGCAGATGTCCTCCTTTGTGGAGGAATCCGTGGCGAAGATCCGGGAGCAGATTGGCTCCAAGCGGGTGCTCTGCGCCCTGTCCGGCGGGGTGGATTCCTCGGTGGCGGCGGTTATGGTGGCCAAAGCGGTCGGCCGGCAGCTCACCTGCATCTTTGTCGACCACGGCCTGCTTCGCAAGGACGAAGGGGATATGGTGGAAAAGATGTTCACCGAAAACTACGACATCCACTTCATCCGGGTCAATGCGCAGGACCGCTTTTTGGGCAAGCTGGCCGGGGTGTCCGACCCGGAAGCCAAGCGCAAAATCATCGGCGAGGAATTCATCCGGGTGTTTGAGGACGAGGCCAATAAGCTCGGCGAGATCGACTATCTCGTGCAGGGGACGATCTATCCCGACGTGATTGAAAGCGGCAGCGACAAGGCCGCCGTGATCAAAAGCCACCACAACGTCGGCGGCCTGCCCGAGCGGATGAACCTCAAGCTGTGCGAGCCGCTGCGCGACCTGTTCAAGGACGAGGTGCGCCGTGCCGGGCTGGAGCTCGGCCTGCCCTATGAGATGGTGTGGCGGCAGCCCTTCCCCGGCCCCGGCCTGGCGGTGCGCTGCATCGGCGCGATCACCCGCGAACGGCTGGACATCCTGCGGGAGGCGGACGCAATCTTCCGTGAGGAGATCGCCAAGGCCGGGCTGGAGCAGGACATCAACCAATACTTCGCCGTGATCACCGATATGCGCTCGGTAGGGGTGATGGGCGACGCCCGGACCTACGACTATACCATTGCCCTGCGCGCCGTGACGACGACCGACTTTATGACGGCCGACTGGGCGCGGATCCCGCTTGATATCCTGGCGGCTGTCTCCAACCGGATCGTCAACGAGGTCGGCGGCGTCAACCGCGTGGTGTACGACATCACCTCCAAGCCCCCGGCAACGATTGAGTGGGAATGATTTCAGAGACCCGGAAAAGCCCGTGATTACTGGGTTTTTCAAGACTTGATGCCCTCTGTGGCAACGATTTGGCAACAGTTTTCATTATTCCAAAGATAAAGAGCTACCTGATTTGTGAAAGTCAGGTAGCTCTTTTCGTTTTACTCATCTTTGCCAGGCTGCTTCTTCAATTCTTCTACTAGCATATCACTCAGTTCCTGGGATGGGACAACCTTGTGCCAGTGGCCTGTGGTATCAAACTCAGGATAGCGGTAACGCCAGCGGTCGTAGTCCTCTTTGCTGATCTCCCCTGACTTCAGCTTGGCTGCCTGTTCTCCCCAGGCGCAGAACATCTCATGGAGCCTTGCTGCATCCTTGCCCTGGAACACATCCACGCGAAGATGTATCTCTCCGTCGCATTCGCAAATTTTCAGGCCATAGCGGTCCTCCAGGGTAAAGAGAGTGTGCATAAGCCCCACATAGGAGTCTATGTCCGGCACAGCCAGGGCATGGGGAGAGACCTCCAATATCTGTGCTAACGCGGCAGTTAGGTCTGCCTTGGGTGTCCGCGATCCGTTCTCATATTGGGCGAGGCGGACATCGGCGGACTTCTCCGGGAAGCCCAGCGCCATACCGAGATATTTCTGCGTCATGCCTCGTAGAGTGCGGAAAAAGTGAATGCGTTCTCCAATCGCCATAACGGCCAACTCCCATCTGGATTCTTGATAAACTCAGCATAGCAGATATGCTTAAGATAGTCAAGATAATTCTAAACAAATTTATTTAATATTTTCTGTAAACCACTTGACTTTAACTATTATGCTTAGTATAATGAGGATGATATAAGCAAATAAGTTTAAGTATCGGAAATTTTACAAATTGAATACCCTCCAAACGGCGAAAAAATGTCCATTGCAA
>CAJFQI010000100.1 GCA_904419005.1 Candidatus Avimonas faecium
CCCTTTGAAGATTGGAAGGGAGTCCCTAAACGAATCGGAACCGGCGTGACCTGACACACCGGTTCCTACCAAATTTCTTTTTACTTCCTTATGGGACGCGGCCAAACCGCACGGGGTCCCCTTTTGTACGCGCGTCCGGCTTTCGCGCTTTCCAATAGGGCGGCGCTATTTCGCCGAGCCAGAGGAGGCCGGTTCCGGCGCGGGCTCCTCCTCGGCCGCCGGTTTCGCCGTCCCATCAGGACGGTTCGTCCCATCAGGACGGTTCACCCCGCCAGGACGGGCATACTGCCGTTCGTAGCGGGGGATCAGGATCAGGAAGACGATCATCAGCGGGACCGATGCGCCGATCCAGGCTGACGGGCCGGCCACGCAGATGCCGGCAAACCCGATCAGGGGCGGCAGCACGAAGGCGATCACCGTGCGCAGCACCAGCTCAATCCCCCCGCCGAGCAGGGTCACCATTGAAGCGCCCATGCCCTGCAACGCGTTGCGGAACACATAGAGCAAGCCGAGCATGAAGTACAGCACCGATGTGGTGCGCATATATTGCAGCGCGTAGCGCATGACTTCCGGCTCCTCCCCGCCCACGAACAGGGTGACGAACCAGCCACCGGCGACGAACACCAGGAGGGTGACGGCGATGCTGACGACGGTGGAAAGCACGGCGCATTTCCACACGCCCTGCTTGACGCGGTCGATCCGCCCGGCGCCGAGGTTCTGCCCTGCATAGGTCGCCATGGTCACGCCGAAGGTGTTCATCGGCTGGGTGCAGATCTGCTCGACCTTTGAGGCGGCGGTATACCCCGCCGCCGCGCTGGAGCCGAAATTGTTGATTGCCCCCTGGATCGCCATAACGCCGATCGCGGTAATCGAGAACTGGAAGGCCATCGGAAGGCCGATTTTGAGATGCAGGCCGATCAGGCGCCAGTTTACCCGCCAGTCCTCCTTGCGGAAGCGGAGGATGGGGAAGCGTTTGGCCATATACGCAAGGCAGAGCAGGCCGGACACGACCTGGGAGATCACGGTAGCGACCGCCGCGCCGACCACGCCCGCATGAAAGCTGAGGATGAACAGCAGGTCCAGCCCGACGTTGAGCAGGGAGGACAGGATCAGGAAATACAGCGGGGTGCGGCTGTCCCCCAGCGCCCGCAGGATCCCGGCCAACAGGTTGTAAAAAATGGGGGCCGCCATCCCGGCAAAGATGGTAAAGATATAATCATAAGCGTAATCGTACATATCGGCCGGGGTGTTCATCAGCAGCAGGAGGGGGCGGGTGGCCAGCGTGCTGACCAGGGTCATCACTACCGCCAGGCCAACGCAGAGGTACGCCGCCATCGCCACCGCGTTGCGCACGCCCTTCTCGTCGCCCGCGCCGAACCGCTGGGCAACCACTACCGAAAAGCCGCTGGTCACCCCCATGGCAAAGCCCATGATCAAAAAGGAAATCGCCCCGGTGGAGCCCACCCCGGCCAGGGCCTGGGTGCTCACGAAGCGCCCTACGATCATGGTGTCTACCATATTGTAAAGCTGCTGGAAGATGTTGCCGATCAACAGCGGCAGCGAAAATGTCAGGATCAGCCGCACTGGGCTTCCCTGCGTCATGTCCTTGGTCAAAGCTTCCCGTCCCCTTCCGAATGCCTCCGGGGCGGCCGGCAGCTCGGCCGCCCGCCCTCTATTTGTCCGTCCTGCCCGCCGGCGTACCCGGCGAAATTCCTGCCGGACCGCAAAAAAGCCTTCCCGGAAACGACCGGGAAGGCGATATCCTTGAGCGGCGCAGTGTATCCGCTATCACTATACGGTGGTTTTTGCTGGAAGTCAAGACCGGAATCTTTCCGGTTTTTGGGGCGGATGCGCCGGGGTTCTTCGTACAGTTTGCGCGCCCTCGGCGCACACAGCGGGCGGGGACGGCGGGACGGCCTATGTTGCCGGGAGCTAAAGCCGCTGCCGCGGCCCGGGCTTCGGGGGGTGCGGCGGGCGGGAAAAGAAGCGGGGGAAAGAGCGCAGGACGGGGGAGCGGGCGGGCCTTTCCGCTGGGCGGCGGGAGCGCCCGGCGTCCCCGCACAGGGACAGCCTTTGCTCGCGGTGCCGCTGGAACTGGCGGGTGCGGCGCCAAAAGACCAGCAGGTTGCAGGCCGTGCCGACCATAGCGCCGTCAATGCCCCACGGCTTGTGCAGCAGGAAATTCCAGATCAGGCAAGAGGCCAGGCCGGCCAGCAGCGCCCCGCGGAACGCCCTCCCGTTGGAGCGGACCCCCAGCAGGGCCGCGGCCAGCGGGACCAGGATGAGCGGGCACCA
>CAJFQI010000101.1 GCA_904419005.1 Candidatus Avimonas faecium
CTGTCCCGGATCATGCTGGCCATCAAGTCGGTTATGGCGGACGCGGACGACATCGACACCCTGATTTTTGATGAGATTGACACCGGCATCAGCGGCCGCGCGGCCCAGAAGGTGGGCGTTAAGCTGCGCCAGATCGGCCGCGCACGGCAGGTCGTCTGCGTAACCCATCTCGCCCAGATCGCCGCCCAGGCCCATCATCACTTCCTGATTGCAAAAAAGGTGCGGGATAACCGCACCTTTACCGAGGTTTCCCCCCTCGACCGGCAGGGGCGGGAAGCGGAGCTGGCCCGGATTATCGGCGGGGAAGCGACGCCGGCGGCCGTTGCAGCCGCCCGGGAGATGCTGGCGCGTTCCGGTCAAGAGACACTGTAAGGCGGCCGCTTCCTCCTGTGTAAAGGGGAGAGGCGTCTCCATAGGGGATGTCTTAGGAAAAACGTGGGATACAGCATGGTATCCCACGTTTTTTTTGCTTATTTGGAAGCCGGACGGGAAACCCGTCCGCTGCGACGCGCGGATTAGGCGCTGGCAGGCCGTTTCCGTTGGCGGGACGGCCCGGATACGCTGCGTTGTATGCCACGGCGCCTGCCCGATATCTCCGCACACGGTCAAATAGGGCTTGTTTCCATGTCGGAGCGAGGCTCTTCAAAAGTATGGTCGGGCTGCAGAAGCTCCCGGCGCAGCTTCAGCAGGATGATCCCCGAAAGGATGGCGGCAAGGACGGCCGTCCCGGCAAAATTCAGCCAGATCCCCGTCAGGCCCAGCGGCCAAAGCAGAGCGACAAGCAGCACGGGGAACAGCAGCGCGGTGGAAACCGAAATCACCGAAGCCGGCAGCGGCTTTTCTATCGCAAGCATGTAGCTTTGGGTGGCAAAGGAGAACCATCGCGTAATGTATGTAAACCCGAACAGACGGAGGGCGCCGACCGCGGTATTCAGAAATTCCCGGCTGGAGTCGGCCATAAATAAGTTGGTAATTTGTACCGGGAACAAGAGGATGACAATGACCGACAGCAGGGAAACGATGCTGCTCGCCGTAAAGCAGCATTTTTCAACGGCCCGCACCCTTGCAATTTTTCCGGCGCCCCAGTTGTATCCCACAGCCGGCTGAAGCGAATCGCACATGCCGTACAGCAAGGGCTGGATAAAGCCGTCCACATACATCAGGATGCCGTAAATGGACACCGCCGCCTCGCCCCCAAGGCGCACCAGCAGGAAATTCATCAGGATGGAGGTGATGCGGCCGGCGATGTTGTTGAGGAAGTTGGGGCTTCCGCAGGAGACGATCTGCCGGATCATCCGGGCGTGGAAGCGGGGCCGGCAGAACCGCAGCTGTGCCTTGCCCCGGAGGAAGGGAATGAGGGCAAGAAAGGCTGAAACGAACATACCGGTGCAGGTGGCGAGCGCCGCCGCCCAGATCCCCCACCGGAATACGGCCAAAAATAGGAATTCGAGTATGGCGCTTAAGAGCGACATCAGGATATTCAGGAACATGCTGCCGCGGATGATCCCGCAGATACGCAGGAAATTATCCATCGCGAATACAATGGTCGTCACGGGGGAGCAGAGCGCATAAACGCGGAGATATTGCACCGCCATCCGGGCGAATTCCCCTTCCGCTCCCATCAGCTGGATCAGCAGCGGTGCGGCGGCAAAGAGGATGCCGCCGATCAGCACGCCGGTCCCGACGATCATCAGGCAGGCGCAGGTGAAAATATTGTTGGCTTCCTTGTCCTGCTTTTTGCCTAGGCAGATAGAGATGGGGACGGACGCCCCCACGCCGATCAGGTCCGCCAGCGCAAAGTTGATGATGACAAACGGCATCGCCAGGTTGAGCGCCGCGAAGGGGGTTTCCCCTAAAAAGCGGCCGACAAAAACGCCATCCACCAATTGGTACAGCGCCGAAGCTAACATGCTGATCGCCCCGGGGATTGAAGCGATAAAAAAGAGCTTCAGCGGGGGCGTTCTGGCGAACAGGGCCTTTGAATCCATAAACAATATCCTTTCATTCGTTTTGATCGGTGTCGGCATTGCCGATGATCTGCTTTTGAAATTCCTCGCACAGGCAGGAGGCAAAGCAGTCAAAGGCGTCTACAAATTCCGGGGGGAATTTTTGCAGGGTGCGGCGGAGCGCCTCCTGCTCCACTGCATAAATCCTGTCCAGGAGCTTTT
>CAJFQI010000102.1 GCA_904419005.1 Candidatus Avimonas faecium
ATTTTCATAAATTTCGGGTGTAAATCGCCCGGAAGTGAGAGAAAATCAAAAAAATCACAATTTATATTGACATTTTAATAAAAAGCCCCTATATTGTTATTTGTTGCCCAAAGAGGGGCAATGCATCTATAAAATAAGCGGAATCCGCGCACGCCGCAGTTCGCCGTTTCCCGGCAGGACTGTGAAAAACCCTTTGCGGAGGGCGTTGTCAGAGAGACCGCGGTTTTCCAGCCCCGATCAGGAGGACGCGGGGAACGGGAAAGCTCCATACCGGCCAGGAGAAAAAAGACCGGTATCAACCGCAAAGGGGGATGCATGATGGAAAAGGAAATTATCAAACTCAAAGACATCGCGGTATCGTTTGACGGTGAACCGGTGCTGAATGGCTTGGATCTCAGCATCCGGGACGGGGAGTTCGTCACCTTGCTCGGCCCTTCCGGCTGCGGCAAGACGACGACGCTGAGGATTATCGGCGGCTTCGTCACACCCGATCACGGCGATGTCTTTTTTGACGGCAAACGCATCAACGACCTCCCCGCCTACCGCCGGCCGGTCAACACCATTTTCCAGCGGTACGCCCTGTTCCCGCATATGAACGTGTATGAAAACGTGGCGTTCGGCATGCGGGTGCAGAAGAAGAGGCGGGACGAGATCCGCAAAACGGTGGAGGAGATGCTGGCGCTGGTCAACCTCAAGGGGTTTGAAAAGCGCGGGGTCAACACCCTTTCCGGCGGGCAGCAGCAGCGGGTGGCGATTGCCCGCGCCCTGGCCAACAACCCCAAGGTGCTCCTGCTGGACGAGCCGCTGGCGGCGCTCGACCTCAAGCTGCGCAAGGATATGCAGGTGGAGCTGAAAAACATCCAGAAAAGCCTGGGCATTACGTTTATCTATGTCACCCATGACCAGGAGGAAGCGCTGTCAATGTCCGACACCGTGGTGGTCATGGACGGCGGCCAGATCCAGCAGATCGGCACCCCGCAGGATATCTATAACGAGCCGGAAAACGCCTTCGTGGCGGATTTCATCGGGGAGAGCAACATCCTGGACGGCATTATGCACGAGGATTACCTGGTGGAATTCTTCGGGCGGAAATTCCGCTGCCTTGACGCGGGCTTTGGCAAGGACGAGCCGGTTGACGTGGTCATCCGGCCGGAGGATATTGATATTGTGGAGCCGGAAAAGGGCCACCTGACGGGGACCGTGACCGGCGTGACCTTCAAGGGCGTGCATTTTGAAACCATCGTCGACTTTAAGGGGTTCAAATGGATGATCCAGACCACCGACTATTACGAGGTCGGGCGGCTGATCGGCATCGTCTTAAACCCCGAGGACATCCACATTATGAAAAAGTCGGCGTATTCCGGGATGTTCGGCGATTACAGCTCCTATTCGGAGGAGTTCGACGAATTGGCCGACCCGGAGGCGGACCTGGTGCAGGAAGGCGTTGACGAGGAAAACATCTAAGCCGGTTTTCCCCGCCGCTTTCTGTGGGGCTGCCGGGATGCTCCCGGAAAAGCCCGCGCTGTCCGTCCTTTGCCGCCTGCGAACCGGGATGCCGGCGCGGGCGCTGTTTGAGAAAGGATGCAGGCTCTATGATGAAGAACCGTTCGGCCGCCGCGCCGTTTACGGTGTGGATGCTGCTGTTCACCATCGTCCCGCTGGGCGTGGTGGTGTGGTTTGCGTTCACCGATGGCGCCGGCCATTTTACCTTGGATAATATTGCGGAGATCAAAGGGCACCTGGGCACCCTGGCCTATTCGCTCGCCCTGGGCGCCCTGGCCACGGTGATCTGCCTTCTGTTGGCTTATCCCCTGGCCTACAGCATCTCCCGCAAAACGGAGCGGGTGCAGCAGACCATGGTGATGATCATCATGCTGCCGATGTGGATGAATTTCCTGCTGCGCACCTATGCGTGGATGACGCTGCTTGAGAACAACGGGCTGATCAACCGCTTCTTGGGGCTGTTCGGCATCGGGCCGCTGTCGATGATCAACACCAGCGGGGCGGTGGTGCTCGGGATGGTCTACAATTTCCTGCCCTTCATGGTGCTGCCGCTGTATTCGGTGATGACCAAGATTGATACCCGGATCATTGAAGCGGCGCAGGACCTGGGCTCGAAC
>CAJFQI010000103.1 GCA_904419005.1 Candidatus Avimonas faecium
ACGCCGACGATGCTTTCGTCCGTCGTTTCCCATGTGATCCCTTTTTTCGTCGCGTTGGACGGAACAATCGTCGCCGTCAGGTTCGCGGTGCTTCCTACCCGCATCGTCAGGCTTGTCGCACTCAGGCATACCTGCGATACCGCAACGTGGTCCGCGTTATAATTCACCACGAGCTGGGGCTGGTAGTTGCTCCGGTTGGCGGAAGCAAAGGTTTTCGCCGCTCCCGACTCCGCATTGGCGCGCAGCATTACCCCGTAGTAATTCCCCGTGTTGATCCACGTTTTGGCCGCCGTGGTGATGTCAAACCCGTACCAATGCCCGCCGCTCGGGCCGCCAACACCGTCCTCGCCGTTTCCCGATTTCACCGTCTGGTAGCTCAGCAGCGACCTAGTGTTGACGACCTGACTCTTTGTTCATAGAATTTGCGCCGTTATCGCAGCTGTTTATGACTTGTATGCTTTTCTCCAGAGCAAATTTCCATTCCGCTTCAACTTCTGACGGTAATTTTATTTCTCTGTCGTGTATTTTCCTGTAAAAATCTAAAAATTGGAATGTCGCTGTCTTAAAGAGTTCCCAACGCTCTTCCGTTCCATGCCGAATGGAGTTGAATAAAGATACTAGTTTTTTTATATCTGCCTTCAATTCCTTTTTGTTTTTTATATTAACAGAACTATGTTCTATCTGCTTTGCCAGCTTTTTATATTCCTCAATGGCATTAAGCTTAATCGCCTCCGCATCATTAAAACCGGAATATTTCAGTACAATTTTATATTCTTCTTTTAATCTTTCATAATAGCTATAATCAATTTTTTTCATCCACTCTAAAGATTTTTCCATCCAGATGCGGCGAGTGTCTTGATACCAAAGCCTATGTTTGAGCTCATAATCTATCGCATAATTTTTTATGATATCCCGTAGTATATAATACACAAACTCTTTTTTATCCTCAGTCTTACAGAATATAGTTACCGTTCCCCTTTCAAAATATCCGTAAATGTATGTGGTGCCTCTTGCCTCATAAAACAAACCCTCAGAATGAATAGGGCCTGGTACGACTTGAAAATTATCATTGGGCAGATTTGCTTTTTTTAACAGATTTGATATTTCCTCTTTCAGTTGATAGAAGTTCACAATATCATCCCTTTCAATGTAAATGAGGAATGTGCCAGCGTTAATGAGGCTGGCACATCCCTTGAGGTTAGGATAAAATACTAATGTATCCCGCGTCGATTAATTCTTGAATTGACATAGGCAATTTATATTGTATGCCCCCTCCCGCTTGATTAAACCATGGTGCAGTAAAGCCTGCATAAGCACTAAATGGCTTTTTGACAATATATTTTTCATATGTGGATGTATAGCTGCCTGGGGCTAAAGACCTGCAGGAGTATGGAGTTCCGACGGGCGCTACGAATTGCCCATTTCTGCTCCCGTATCGGTCAAAAGTATCCCCTGTTTCAAAAGTAAATGGTTCAGAATACCCATTCATAAAGCCGTCCGTATGAACATTACCATTTGTACCAGGCCAAATTGGCTTTCCATTGGAATCATAAAATTTTGTAAACTTATCTGGTTTAAATAGAATATTTCCATTTGCGTCAAATGGGTTAAGTTCGGCTGCCAACTTAAATGTAACCAATGTAATTAAAACCTTCAATATTCCCATGTAATTTTCTTGTGCATACTCCACGCTTTCCGGTGTATATGTATAAGGTGGATGTCCAGGAACTGGTGGTGTTGAGGAGACAGCCGTATCATATTCTCCAGATATCCGTTCAACAGTATTAATGCTATAATTCGTTCCTAAAGCTGCGTTTAGTTCTTCCTGCATTTCTTCCATATTATTAGTGCCCGCATATTTCCGAGAAATTGGTATAGATAACAACTTTTTTTCTAAAGGTAATTCGGATATTATTGGAGATGGGGGCATAAGCGGGTGTGATATGACATTAATACCTGACGGGTAAGTTATATAAAAGAATTCAGGACGGCTTAACGAGGAATAAATATCAGATAAATTGTCCTTTACTACTATTACTTTACTTGTTTTGATAGATGGATTAGATGTTAGCGAGGCCGTTATTGTTGCTGACCCTATACCCTGCGCACATATACCATTACTTTGATATGCAATTATGCCTTCATTGCTGGATGACCAACTAACCGATTTGTCAATAGAATCTGTGGGAAAATATTGAATTGAAATATTTTGAAAATCACCCAAATTCATATTTGTATGATTTATTTGCAGGGACAATGATGTTACCGCTTTATTCAGCTTCCATTTTTGTTGAGTGGCGCTGGAATAGATTTCGCCTTTGACAGCCGAACCACTGGTACCATTATTGGCGTTGGACATGGCATAGGTTTCCGTTGCCTTATTGATGAAGCTGTACTGCCCGCCCCCTTCGTCCTTGATCCGCCAGAGCGCACGGCTGCTTGAACAATCGTCCGACAGCACCACTTGGTTGGACGTATTCAGAAGCAGCACCCGTTTCGCTGTCGTGTTCTGTGCCTGTATCCGGTAATATCCCGAACTGTCCCTCACTAGCTTAAACCGCTGACTTGTTTTGTAGGCCAAGGAACTCTGGATCGCTGGCGTGTTGTTCGCCGTCCCGTTTCCTTGAAGGTTCAGATACAGGCCGCTGCACACATTCTGGATGTAATAGGTACCTCCATTGGTCACTCCGGGCGGCGTAGTCGTGGGTGAGGTATAGTTCATCACTACCACAGGCTGGTAGCTGCTCCGGTCAGAAGAGGCGAAGGTTTTCGCTGCATTGGTTTCTGAATTTGCGCGAAGCATAATCCCATGATGCGCATAAGTTCCAGCCTTCCAGCCTTTTACCGCTGAAGTAATGTCAAATCGGTACCATTGTCCGCCGGTGACACTGGATTCTGCGCTGTCATAGCCGTTACCGTACTGCACCGTGCTGCTGCTCAGTACCGCCTGGTTATAACTATCCCATATTGCTCCGCTGCATTTTACCGTGTCTTCCGTCCAACCGCTGGTCATCCGGTAGGCGTTGATCTTTACAGCATCGCTTTCACACATCAGATCTCGTATCCGAAGCGATACCGAGGAAATCATGTCACTATCCAACGATTGATATACTGTACTATTCAGCAAGCCAGGGAATCGAACCAGCGTGCGGGCCACCCCGCGGGTGCCTCCGTACCGCGCGTTGTAGCTGCCCACGAAAACCGAGCCGCTGCTTCCCTCGTTAACCAGGTAATTGGAGTAGATCGTCGCGTCCTCAATCCCGCCGCTTGATCCCGTCAGCGTGATCGCCGGATCAATCACCACGGGGTACACTGTTCCCGGATCGTTCAAAAACGCCTCGTCTACCACCACCGTCACCTGGTAAAGGGCGTCCGGCTCCACCGTTTCCACCCGGTAATAGTGATGCCGCGGCACGATCTCTTCGCCTTCGTCGGCCGCCGGGCCGCCGCTGTCAAACACCAGGATGTTGTCCAGCATGGCGACCCGCTCGCCGGTAAGCGGGTCGAACAGGCCGACGGTTTCCCCCTCCTGGGCCAAGCTCAGGCCGCCGGTTTGCAGCTCAAAGGTGAATTCGTTTCTGCCGATATTTTCCGACAGAACGATATCCTCCTTAAACCCGCTGAAGGTGGGGGTGTAGCGCAGCGCCGTATGCTCGCCGAATACCTCCGCGTACTCCACGGTATCCGCCGTATGCCCGTCCGGATCGGCCGCTTTCTTCTCCGCGGGGACGGAATGCTTTGCCAAAATCGGCGCGTTGTCCACGGCCGCTTCCGGGACAGGGGGGAGGATCGGCTCCGCCGGCAGGGTCGTCTCGGGGAAGGCCGCCGTGTTGTCGGCTGCTTCAAAAGGAACAGCAGACGATGTGGGGGTCGTCCCGGCTGCTTCCCCGGCCTCCGTAGTCCCTGGCATTGTGCCGGACGGCCCCGTAGGCGCAGTCTCCTCCGATTCCATTGCGGTAGGGGATGGCAAAACGGGGGAAGGATCGGAAGCTGGGGTAGAGGCCGCCGTGCTGTTTTCTTCGGGGAAAACCAAGATCGCCGCATCGTCTGCTGCTTCAAAGGGAACAGCAGACGATGTGGGGGGCGTCCCAGCCGCTTCCCCGGCCTCCGCCGCCGTATCCTCAGAGACGTCGGCATCCTCCGGGACGTCGGCGGACTCCGCCTCTTTGGGATCCGCTGGCTCCTCCTCGGCGGGCGCGCCAGCCTCTGCCGTCTCCCCGCGCTGTGCATACGCCGGCGTCAGCTCGATTTGTATGTCGCCGTGCTTCAGCAGCAGCCCCGTTTCGCTGCCAAGCTGGGCGGGGAAATAGGTTTTGATGTCGTTAAAACCATTCACATAGCGGTATCCGGATGCCGAGGATGCGCTTCCGATATCTTGAAGCGTATTGCTCTTATCCTGGACAGCGCCGTTTTCATCTACGTATTTTACCGCTTCGGTAAAATAGTACAGGGTCTTGGTGCCATCCCGGTTTTGGAATACGATGGAATTGGCGTCTTCCTCCTGCTTCCACAGGCGATGGACATGCCCCCTTTCTGCAATATCCTCCTTGGATACCGCCTCCGGAATCTCCTCCGGGGAAAGCTGCGCCGTCTGCAATTGCGCAGGGCTCAGATCCCCTTCCGTATTCGGAGGCGCGGCTTCTTCCTCCGTCTCCGGCGCCCATAGCTCCCGTCCGGCGAAAGCTTCCGCTTGGATATCCTCGCTTTCTGCGGCAATGGGCATCCCGCCGGTCGTACCGATCGCCAGGCTCATCGCCAGAATGGCCGAAAGCACACGGAGACTTCTCGTTTTTGTCCGTAATTTCAAGGGTTATCCTCCTTTAGTATACCAAACTTTTCCACGTTTTCAATAATTTTTTATCCTTTTCCTCTCTCCTTTATTTCATAATTAGTTCCAAGCAGGGCGAATACAGGCCGTTGTCGCCGGATGCCAGCAGAATATTGCTTCCCGGCGTATCACAGCGGATCAAAAAGCTGTTCTGCACCGAATATTTCGCGCCCTCCCTTCCTTTGTTTTTGATCATTTCCCGCAGCAGCGCCGTGACATCCAGCTCGTAATCCCCCTGCTTTTGAACAGATACCAATCCGACCGGTTTGTCGTCGTACGTCGGCCGGTTGTACCATCGGGTATTGATGCTGCACCAGTCGGCGGTGACGGCATAGGCGCCGACCACCGCCGGTTCCGGCAGATCAAACAGGTTGTGGAAGATGTATTTGGCGGATAGAATGTCGTCCGCTTGGAGGTTTAGGGTATTTAAGGCTTCAAAACGGATGTAGGTCCAGCCTTCCCCCTTGGGGGTGGCATCCCCCAGCAGTGCATAGGGGGAAAGGTAATATCCCTGAACCTCCCCTGTCAAGGAATAGGCCGAGGTATCCGGCTGCTTGGATAGGTAGTTGAACACCGATTGGTTGAGGGTGACCGGATACTCCGTATTCGGGTCGTCCAGGAAGGATGAATCAAGGGTGTATTCCAAGGTATACAGCCCACTGGCCGGATCCTTGTTCGCCAGCCGGATTCCGCTGGTATAATTCCACCGCCCGTTATGGTCTACGGTAAGCGGTGTGTAGAGGAGCGATTTGACCTCGCCGTCGTTCGGATCGTTTTTCATAAGGATATAATCCGGGGAACCGGTATCGGGGAAGAGGGAAGGCAGCATAACCTGTAGCTGCAAAGTATCCCTCTCCGGCCTTTCGTTCAGAACCGCTTCAATATTGACTCCAAAGCTGGTGGGGGTACAGTACCCGTGTATGCCTTTTCCGAAAAGGTCGGCGTATTGTACCGCTTGGCGCTTTTGGCCGAAAGCGTTCGTCCGCTCCATGAGACGGCCGGCGTGCTCTTCCTGATCGGCCGGAAAAATGCGGATGGGTTGACCCAGTGTGGAAATATGGATGGGAGCGTCTGCGTGTAGGAGGGAGGGAAACGTGATATTGGTAAACTTGGCGTCACAGGAAAAGGCGGCATTGCTTTCCCCTCCTTGCAGGGAAAGCGGCCCTTCTTCCACCGGAGCAGAAAAAAGGAAAAGCCGCGTTGTTCCGTCCTCCTGTTCATAGGAGATGATGTTTTCCGCTTGATAGGAGGTGGTCTTGACGTAGCCGAGCGCGGTCTGCTCTTCCGCGTCCAAACGGACGGCCTGCGTTTTGAGCGGGAGGGAGGGGCTTGCACATCCCGGAAGCAGCGAGAAAAGCAAAAGCAATGCGCAGATTCCATAACTTTCTTTCTTTTTCAATTAAATCCGGCCTTTCTGTGTTGTATTTATTGTAAACTTTTGTTAATATAAGAAAAGTATATCAACAGGAAGCCCTGTAATCACGACATATTTATTGCCTATTCGGCATTTTCTCTTATACTTTTGTACTTTTGATGTTCCCTGGAGGAGCAGAGAACCGCGGAATACCGAAAAATGGGGTGGACTGTATGGAAACCGTTTGCCGATTTACAAAGCGCAGGCAACCGATATTTCTTG
>CAJFQI010000104.1 GCA_904419005.1 Candidatus Avimonas faecium
GGACATGCCGCCCGTGCCGACGTCGTAGGCCGTAGCGTCAATCCGCAGCTCGCCGGAATGGATTATGTTGCCGGTGTTGCTTACGCTGTCGGTGAACCATGCAAAGGTTGCTCCCATCAGCAGGGCAAAGCAGACCAAAAGGGCCAGCCCGCTTGCCAGCAAAGACTTTTTGTGCTTGAGCATATGCTCTTCCTCCTACCGTGGATTTCTTCTCTGATTACAGATCCTATCAGGGATCAAAAGGCACAGACGGCGGCCTATGCCCTTTGATCCCCGCCCATCCCCGCAGGGATGGGAAGGGAGATGCCGCTAAAAGCTGGGATTTAGGCGTTACGCTTCGGCAATCAGCCAGTAGCCGTCGCCGTTGTCGGTGACCGTGCAGCCGTCTGCCACGCGGGTGGGCTGGGACGGGGAGTAGGTCTTGGAAACCAGGATCTGCCCGCCGTTGGCCGCACCGTAGGCATCGCCGTTGATACCGCCAAAGGAAACATTTTCCACCACGATGGTGCCGCCGTCGGCATAGAGCACGACGCTGTCCCGGCCGCTCGAGCTGACCGAACCGCCGTTGATGGTGACGGTGCCGCCGGCCGAGGCGGTCACGGCATGGCCTCCCATCCCGGAGGAGGAGAAGGAACCGTCGTTGATGATGACGGTGCCGCCGTTGATGGCGCTGACTTCCGCCCTCTGGGAGCCGCTTTCCCCATACTTACCGCCGTTGACGGTCAGCGTGCCGCCGTCCGCGGTCAGCCGGCCAAGGTTGTAGTTCAGTCCGCTCTGGGCTTCGGCGTTGATGGTCAGGGAAGCGCCGGCCGCGACGGTCACTTTTGCCGCGGCAACAGGAGTAATGTAATAAACGGAATTGGCACCCATATTGAGGGTGGCATTGCCGGTGACGTTTAAGCTGTCCTTACCGGAAATGGCCTGATCCAGGGTAATGTCGGCAGGGACGCCGGGATTCTGGAGGGCGTCCTCCAGGCTGCCGGCGTCGGAAACCGTCGCGTTCACCGGGTAGCCCGCGTTCTCATCGTAGGTGCTGTCGCCGAAGCCGTCCTCCTCGACCGGGGCCTGGGTGGCCTTCACGGTGAAGTCGAGGGCGAAGGAGCCGTCCTGGTACTCGTTGCCGGCGCTGGTGTACATGCCGTACTCCAGCATATACCAGCCGTACTGGCCGTCCTGGTAATTCTGGTTCGGCGCCAGGGTCATTTCCTCGGTGGCGTCGTCCTCAATCTTGCTCATGGTGGTCACGCCGTCCGCCTCGGAAGCCGGGCGGCTGTCCTTAAAGCTCAGGCTGTCCAGCATCGCCTGCTCATTGCTGGCCGCCACGGTATGAACGGCGGTGAGCTTATACCACAGCGCGTCTGCAAGCTCTCCGGTGTTTTCCGTAACGGAAAAGTCCACGTCCACCTTGGCAAAAACCGAGCTGCTGTAGTTGCTTACCTTGAGAAGGACGGCGCCGTACTGGCCCGGCTCCCAGGTGGTTTCCTCAAACAAGGCGCCGTTTTCCAACTGGGTCTGCCAGATCGGATTGCTCCACTGACCGTTTTCCAGCCGGTAGCCGATGACGTTGAGATTAAGGCTGCCCGCCTGGATGCGGTTGCCGGTGTTGGTCACGCTGTCGGTGAACCACGCAAAGGTGGAGCCCATCAGCAGGGCCGCGCTGGCGCAGAGCGCGAGCCCGCTCGCCAGCAGGGATTTTTTCGTACTGCCCATAATTTGACCTCCTTATGATCTTTAATTTACCTCCCTTGCCGGTTCGCGAACAGCAGGGAGATCATCCCAGGGATCAAAAGGCGCAAATCCATCCGTTTTGTGCCCTTTGATCCCTGCCCCCGCCCATCCGGGGATGGGCGGGGGGAGAAGAGGATAGAAGAGGGCAAATACGCTGGGGGAAGGGACCGGATTACAGGGCCGAACCGTCGTACCGGACCGGATTGCCGTCGGTGATATAGGAGCAGGCGCCCTCCTCGGTCACGGTGACCGGTACCGGATCAAACGACTTGATCGCAACCGGGACCGGCGTCCGGGTGGAATAGTAGCTTTCCGTTGAGGTTCCGGTGAAGGTGACGTTCTTCAGGGTAATGGCCATCGTGTTGGGGGAAACATAATCCGCGTAGGTATCGGCCCTAATGGCGGCGACGGCGTTCCCGTTGGCCGTGATGTCAAAGGAGCAGCCGTCAAACAGCGCCGTACCGTAGGCATAGTCATCCAGCGAGACGGCCGCGCCGCCGTTGCCGAAGCTGCCGGTAAAGGTGCAGTTGATGAACTGCACGTTATACTCGTAGGCCGCGCCGCTGCCGCCGTCAAAGGCGACGGTGGTATTGTCAAACACGCAGTTTTCAAACACATAGGTGTTGACGCTGCCCGGGGTGCTGGCATACACCTGGACGGCCTGCATGGAGCTGCCGTTTCCGCTTGCCGACGCGAAGGTCACGTCCTTAAACGTGACGGTGGAGCCGTCCTCGGCGCGGACGCGGCCGGAGCTGTTGGTGATCTCAAAGCGGGCGTCCTCAATCGTTGCGGTGATCGGGGCAGCCTGGTAGCCGTTGGTCCTGCCAAGGTACAGGGTTCGCTCGCTGGTTACGGTGTTGCCGCCGAAATCCAGGTTGCAGTCGGTGTAGATGTTGACGGTATCATCAATGGTCACGTCGGTGTCATAAACGATATTCTTCCAAGTGCTGTCATTGACGGAGGCCGCAAATTCCTCAGTGGTCAGCGCGCTGCCGTCGGCAGAGGTAACAACCTTGGCGTTGTCATAATTCGCGTCCGCGTCGTACTGGTTGTCACCGAAGCCGTCGGTCTCCTCGGTGTACTGGGTGGCCAGGATGGTGACGTCGGCCTCAAAGGTCTTATCCTGGTATTCGTTGCCCGCTTCCTCGTTCATGCCGTAAATCAGCACAAAGGAGACGGACTCGCCGGCGCTCAGGGGGATTTCCCGCGCAGACAGGGCTTCCAGGGTGCTCATCGGCCGCTCGATCAGCTGGCCCTGTACGGCGCCGGTTTCGTCCACCTGGACGAAGTCGAACCACAGCGCGTCCATCAGCCCGCCGTCGGTGACGTCAAACTCCAGCTTGATCTTGGCGGCCAGGGTGCCGTTGTTGGAGACCTGCAGCAGCTTGAGATTGGAGCGGCCCGGCTCAAACAGGGTGTCGCCGATGATCGGGGTGCTGTCGGTTTTCAGATCCTGGCCGGCGGCCTCAAAGGTGGC
>CAJFQI010000105.1 GCA_904419005.1 Candidatus Avimonas faecium
CACCAGCTCCGCCGCGGTCACGGAGTATTCCTCCGCGTCCGTGTAATCCCGGCCGCTCAGCGGGAACTTGCCCTCGGCCAGGCTGCTCCCCGCCTCGGGTTCCGCCCGGTCGGCCGCCGGGCCTTCTTCTATGCCCGGGTCGTCAATATCCATGTCAAGGTACCGCACCGCCGGGGTGAACACCAGGCTGTCGTGCCAGTTGTTAGCCTCGCCGCGGTTCACGCGGAAATAGATGTATTCGTTCCTTTGGATGTCAATGGTAATCGGCTCGAATTCCGCCCCCGCGCCGTTGGCGATGTAGGTCAGGGGCAGGAGGTCGGTGACCTCCCCGTCGCTGGAAAGCTGCACGCCGTAGTAGCAGCCGTCGCCTTCGTCGTCGGCGCCGATGCTGTTTTTAAGCCAGAAGTCGCCGTCCATGTACAGGCGCACCCGGCCCGTATAGGGGGCCTTAAAGGCGATGATCGCGTCGTACATGTTGCCGGGCAGCACCTCGCCCTGGTAGATCTGCGGGACGTTGTAGTCGTCCAGCCCGGCGCACCAGGCATACTCCTGGTAATAGGGGATCTGGGTCACCTCGTTGGCGCCGATGTCGGCGTACAGGTAATACCAGCCGTCCTTGCCCTGCTCGTCGGAATACTGCTTGGCAAAGGAATAGCTCGACACGGCGTCAAACTGGGCCTCCTTGTCCAGGCTGATGTCGTATTCCAGGGAGGTGTACTCCGCCTCCGGCATGATCTTCAGGCGGACTATCCCTTCGGTCGATTCCACAGAGGTAGCCCGGATGTGCAGCAGGTCGCCGGCATGCACGGCAGTCTCCACCGATTCCAGCTCCAGCGCGGTTTCCTGGTCAAGGCCCGCCACATCCGAAGTCGCCCGATAGCTGCCCTCTTCCGGCCAGATCTGCACGTCGTTCTTATAGACGGCCAGGCCGGTCACATTGCCTAAGACCTCCTGGGAGAAGGCGGCATCACCGAAGTTCAGCTTGAGCACGCCGTCCCGCGGGGCCTGATAGGTAAAGGCCACGTCGTTGCCGTCGGGCGCGGGGGTCATGTACAGCGCGTCGCAGACCCAAGAGTTGGTGCTGTCGTACACGGTAATAACCCCGCGCTCCCATAGGATCGTGTAATCGTCCTTGCCAGGGATTTCACCATCGTATTCATAATACCGGCCGAGCTTCCAATCCCCGCTCCAGCCGTTGTAATTCATGGGGATGTATTCGTCGCCGCGGGCGGCGTCCAGCCGCCAGCCGTTGCCGTGGGTGAAGTTGTTGTCCGCTGTATCGGCAAACGGGAATACGTCGGCCAGGACGGCCTTTTCCGGCAGCGCGAGCGCCGGGTCGTTGGCTTCGTCGTAGGTATCGTTGAGATACGCCACGGTGGGGCTCCAGCGGATCATATCGTCCGCATCGTCGCTGTCGGGATCCATGACGAAATAGAGCTTTTCCCCTTCTTGGATGCTGAGCTCGTAGGGCTCAAACTCATACTCGTTGCCCGCCGTCCCCGGGGCGCCCTCGCCGTTGCCCAAGTATTGCCAGCGGTCGCCCACCGGCCAGACCGGGATGATCGCACCCGTCTGATTGCTGGATTTGTACACAGCAATCCGCAGGCCGTTATTGCCCTCCGCAGCGATGGGGGCCTCCGCCGCGATCTGGACGGTGCCGTCAATGGGGGCGGTGTACACCATCGCCGCCATATAGCCGCTGAGCTGGACCGACTCGTCCGAACGGAAGTGGGAATTGCCCCACTGCACCGTGGCCGCGCCCGCCGGGATGTTCGACGAAACGGCCCAAACGCTGTAATTGCTGACCCAGTACAGGTTCTGCATCTGCTCAAAGCTGGTCGTATTGGCCGGCGCTTGGGCAAAGGACCAGTTCCCGGACGGGGTATACGCGTACACCGCGTGATCCAGCCCCTCCACGGAGGGATAGTGATCCCACGGGCTGTCCGGGGTCGTCAGTTCGTCCGGCGGCGCGGCCAGCGCCGTACTGACGCTCGAAAAAAGCAGGGACAAGCCGAGCGTCACGGACAAAAAGCGCGTCAACAGGGGATGCTTCCGCATTTTCAGACCACCTTTCTGCGGTTTGTGAAGGTCCGGGGCGGGCTTTCCGGGCAGCCGTTCGGTCCGCCCGCCCCAGTGGTTCCCTTCGGTGAATACTCTTCATCTTCTCTTCTTTTCTGCCTATATGCGGCTGCCAAGGGTCAAAACGGCATATCCTGTACCCGGGCGGCTTTATCAGCCGCCCGGGCTTGTGCCCTTATCCGTACCGGAAGCCTACCGGCGGCGACGGCTGCGCCGACGGCCGAGCGTGGCGGCGGCCGCCGTGCAGGCGGAGAAGGCCACCAGGGCCATCACTCCCCGCGCACCGGGTTCGCCGGTTGTCGGGCCGCCGGGAACCGACGGTTCGGGATCAGTCCCCGGTTCGGGATCCGTACCGGGCTCGGGTTCCGTACCAGGCTCCGGATCGGTGCCGGGCTCGGGATCCGTACCGGGCTCCGGATCGGTGCCGGGCTCGGGATCCGTACCAGGCTCCGGATCGGTACCCGGTTCGGGATCGGTCTCCGGCTCCAAGCCGTCAATCGCGGCATCAATGGCCCGGACAGCGGCGTTGACCGCCTCCTGGTCGTTGATGGTCAGTTCGCCGGCCAGGAGCGCCTCCGCGGCGCTGACCGCCTGGTTCAAAGCCTCCACGGATTCCTCCGTATAGCCGGAGGTATCAATGGCCTTGGCCTGCTGAATGGCCGCCTCCAGCTTGCTGGTATCCGCACCGGGAACGGTGAAGGGTTCATCCAGCAGCAGGATCCGCCCAAACCGCGAGGGATCCCGGTTGGCGGAACCGACCGCCACACCGCCGAAGAATTCCATGTAATAGCTCTCCCAGCGGCCCGGCTCGTTCGGGTCGGAGAGGGAGGCATCGCGGTCATGGACGACAATCTCCACGCCGACATCGCCGGCCTGCGGGGCCGCAGAAAGGCCAAGCAGGGACCACGGGATGGTCATCTGATAGACGGTCGTCTGGCTGTCTTCCTCACGGACCACCGTGGAGGGCATCTGGCTGAGGGGAAGCTCGCCGGACTTGCCGCCGATGGTATCGTTATCAACCAGGATCAGGACGCCGTCCTCCAACAGGCCGATGCTGTAGACAAAGTACTTGTCGTTGTCGGAACGGTCGGGCGCCAAGCCGATCTGGAGGGAATCCCAATCCCACAGCTCGGTGATGTCCTCGCAGGGATAATGGATGTCGTCCTGCACGGCTACATACATGTACAGATTCTGGTCGTCCCAGGCAAAGCGGGCTTCCGCGTCAATCAGCTCGCCCTTATCGGTAATCTGCCGGCGGATGCCGGTGATTTCCTGCCAGTCAATGTCCTCCGCCGATGCAGCACCAGACGCCTGTACAGCGCCGCTGAAGTCCACCTGGGAGGAGAACACGCCGTCCGTCACATCCGGAATGGCTACGGCAACATCCACGTTCACGCTGGTTTGCGGAGGCTCCAGCTCACTGGGCATCGTCTCTGCCTTGAAGTAGAAGGTCCGCGTTTCGCCGGCGTCCAGCAGGACGTCCGGCAGCGCCGCATCCTCTGCAAAGATCCCCGCGCAGGTGTCCGCGAAATCCAGCTCGCAGAAGAGCTGCTCGTCGGTCACGTTGGTCAGGGTCAGCTCCACCTGCCAGCCGTCCGTGGTATAGACCGACACCATTTGCAGATCCACATAATCCTTGATCGACGGCTTTTCAATATCCGTGCCGAACACCTTGCGGGTTTCGACGGTCAGCTCCACCTTGGGGCTGACGTTTTCCGGATAGAGGTTGTTGGAAACCTCCACATTGTACGCGCCGTTGATCAGGATGGGCGACTGGGTGTCCTCCTCGGCGGTCAAGCCCTTGATGGTGCCGAAGTCGTTGTCAAGCACCTTCACGTTCTGTACGCCGTGCAGGTATACGGCATAGGGGGAATGCCGCCCGCCGCGGTCCCGGATCACGTTGCCTTGGATCAGGATGTTCTCGTGCATCAGATAGGCGGGATCGGTGTACGCAGCGCCGTCGCTGTCAATCGAAATGGGAGCGGTAATGTACGCGGCGATGGCGTAGTCGTAGAAGCTGGTATTCTCCAGCAGGTTGTTGGTAATGGTCACGTTCTGGGAATAGCCGCACTCGTTCCAGCCGTCCTTGGTTTCCGGCTTGACCAGGATCGCCGCCATGCCGACGTTGCGGATGGTGCAGTGGGTGATCGTCGCATCCGGGGCCTTGATCAGCAGGCCGCGGGAGCGGGTGGTATCCATCAGGCAGTTGTCAAAGGTAACGCCCGCGCAGTTGGCGGAGAGGTTCTCAATCAGCGTGCCGGGCTCGATCGTCACGTCGCGGTCCAGGATGACCTGGTGCGCGCCGCCGACCATCTGCTCCGCGCTGACCGCCACCGCTTCGCCGATTTTCTTGCCCTCGCGGTTGAACAGGACGATCTCGTCCCCCTCTTCAAACGGCGTGGGCAGGCCGGGATAATAGTTGTCGCCGTCGGTATAGGTCAGAGCCTTGGTCTCAGGGTCGTAGGCCAGCACCTTGCCGAACTCGCCGCCGATATTGGCGCCGTCGTCGGTCAGCCGCTTAAACACGCAGCTCACAGCCTGCGGGCCCACCCGCATGTTGGTGCTGTGGATGGCGTCCGCCGTGGTGAGCAGGGAGTCCGGCCCGCGCAGCTGGCCGCGGTCGTCGGTCCAGATCAGCCCGTCGCTGTACAGATCCTGATCAATATCCGGATCAAGGACGGGGGCCGCCTTGGGGATGATCGCCACGCGGTAGAGCTGGGTGTTCCCGCCGCCGCTGCGCTCGTTGAAGGCGAAGAACGCCCCGCTGAGGATGTTGAAGTCTTCAAACCGGAGATCCTCGCACCCGTTCATGACGACTACGTTGTTGCCCCGGCCGCGCATGGTGATCTTGCCGCCGACCTCGAGCTCCTGGCTCCGGTCGTTGCCGAACACGCAGCGGTGCAGCCCGTCGCCCAGGTACTCAATGCTGGTAAAGCTGATATCCGCAAAGGGCACGGTCTCGCCCGGGCGAAACGCTTCAATAAAGGGGCTGACGGTCTCAAAATGCGCCGGGTCGGTCAGGTCGGGGTAGTAGCCGGGATCGGTCTGGATCAGGACGTAGCCGTTCCCTTTTTCCACCACGGTGCCCTGGCCGTTGGCGTGGGTCACATGGCTGATGGACAGGCCGTAAACCGCCACATCCTTGCAGCCGTTCATGCTGAACACCGTATACTCCGAGGAGGCGAATTCCACCGCGACGCCGTAGGCATAGAGGTCGAAATTTTCCACCCCGGCCAGGGAAAGCGTATCCGAGCTGTAAACGCCCGGCGGTACGATCGCGTAGGTCTGGCTGCGGGACGCCTGGTTGAGATAGCTCTTGAGCTTCTTGCTTCCCTCCAGGGTGCGGACGTCGGTTTTCGGCTCCATGCCGGCAAAGACGTCCACATTGGTCTTGGGCAGGAGGTCTTCGTTGACGCCGTTCTCCTCCCGCACGGCCGGGTCGTACAGGTCGTCGCCGTAGGTGTTTTTGGAGCCGGTGGTCGTAATCCCGCCGTCCACCGCGTTATCCTGCATCAGCAGGTAGTTCACGTCCGTCGCGCTCACCGCGCCCGAAACCGTGTTCTCCGCCAGGGTGATGCTCACCCCGCCCGTCACGGTGATCTCGTCCGCCGTGTTGAGCAGCAC
>CAJFQI010000106.1 GCA_904419005.1 Candidatus Avimonas faecium
TCTGATTGTTGATGAGGATTTCTCCACTGTCAATGTCGTAAAAGCGCATTAAAAGATTAACAATCGTCGTCTTACCGCTTCCTGTGGCGCCTACAAGCGCCACTTTTTTGCCGGAGGGTACCGACAAAGTAAAGTCACGGATGACGGGATGTCCTGGTGTATACGAGAACTGCACATTTTGAAAGGTAACCGTCGTATTTTCTTCCTTTAAAAGCTCTTTGCCGCTTTTATCTTCACTTTCTTCATCCAGTACAGTAAACACCCGCTCTGCACCGGCAATCGCCGTTTGCAGCTGACCATAGATCTGAGCAATTTCATTAATGGGACGACTGAACTGTTTGGCGTAAACGATAAAGGCGGAGATCACACCGACAGAAATCAGACCGTGAACGGAAAAGTATCCGCCAAAGGCCGCAATAATCACAAAGCCTATATTGCCGATGCAGTTCATAATCGGCCCCATTACCCCGCTGAAAATATCCGTTCTAATTCCAGCTTTCGTCAGGGAATCGGCAGTCTTGCAAAAATCCTCGGCAGTACTCTCCTGATGGTTATAAGCAACTACCGTATGATAACCAGAAATCATTTCTTCCACCGTACCATTAAGCTGTCCTAAGAACATTTGACGTTGCCGCGAAAACTTACGAACCTTTCCCGAAAGCACCTTAGTCGCCAACAACGTCAAAACAACAGTTGCGCAGCTGAGCAATGCCAGCTGCCAGCAGTACCACAGCATAATTGCCACGGTGCCGATGATGGTTAAAACGCCTGAAAACAGAGAAGGCAGGGACTGTGAAACGGTGGTGGAGATGTTTTCAATATCATTGGTCATCCGGCTCATCACATCGCCATGGGAATGGGTGTCCAGATAACGGACCGGCAAATCCACAACTTTTCCAAAGAGCTCGCTGCGCATGCGCCTTACAATACGCTGGCTGAGTTTTGCACTGAACAGATTCTGGAGCAGTTGGCATCCGCTGTAAAGCAGATAAACGATCAGCATAAAAAGTAAAGTCGGCAAAAGGCTTCCGGACCTTGTGCCCGCAATTATATCAATGGCATTGCTTTGTAGGCTTGGGGCGTAGATGCCGCAGAGGGTTCCGAAGATGACAACGACAAGCATACAAAATACCATTATTTTCTCGTGTGCAAAATAGGTGAAGATCCGTTTTAAGGTTGCACCAACGTTTTCAGCATGCTGCACCTCGCTAAAACGTTCGCGGCGGTTCATACCGGGAATATTTTGTTCCGGCAATTTTTGCTCATTGTGACTGCCCATGGAATTCATCCCCCTCTCCGATTTGAGAATGATAAATGTCCTGATATGCTGCACAGGATTTCAGTAATTCCTCGTGGGAACCACAGGCCGCAATCCTTCCATTTTCCAAAACAACGATTCTATCTGCTCTACGCACAGAGGCAATCCTTTGGGCGATCAAAATTTTTGTGCTTTGCGGATTGGCTTCCTGCAGCGCTGCATAGAAATTGGCCTCCGTTTTTAGGTCAAGCGCGCTGGTCGAATCATCAAAAATCAAGATTTCTGCCGGTTTCAATACAGCCCTTGCGATTGAAATGCGTTGCTTCTGACCGCCCGATAAGCTCATACCCCGTTCAGCAACAGTTGTATGGTAACCGCCCGGCGTTGTCCTGATAAAATCATCTGCCTGGGCGGTAACTGCGGCTGCCTGAATGGATTCCATCGCTGCGCCTGGTGCGCCCCATGCGATATTCTCTTGAATTGTCGTGCTGAACAATTCGCTTTTTTGTAGTACAATCGAAACTTTTTTTCGCAATTCCTTTTGTTGGTATTCACGCACGTCGACCCCGTCTACAAGAACAGCGCCCGCCGACACATCATAAAAACGAGGAATCAGGTTGACAAGAGAGGATTTTCCGCAGCCGGTTGTCCCCATGATGGCCAATGTCTCGCCCTGATGTACCGTCAAATTGATGTGATCGAGCACGATCTGATTAGTTCCAGGATAGGAAAAGGATACGTCACGGAACTCTATTTCTCCATATTTCTCCGTTTTCCCATCAAAGGCGCCATCCTTTAGTTCCGGCTGGCTGTGCAATATTTCTTTGACCCGTTTCCACGAAGCGATGCCTCTGGAGATATTCTGGAACAGCATCACCAGCATGAGAATTCCATTGAGAAGCTGCGTTGTATAGGTAATGGCCGCCATGATGCTGCCCGGTGTCGCTCCGCCGCCTCTCACCTCAAAAGAGCCGACCAGCAATATAATAGCAACCACAATATACATCAAAGCGTTAATCACGGGATTCATAAAAGCAAAAATGACAAGTACGCGCAGCTGCGTTTTGATGAGTGCATCGTTTGCCTTTCCAAACCGTACCTTTTCATAAACCTCCCGGACGCAGGCTTTAATGATGCGGATGCCGGACACGTCCTCCTGCATGATTGCATTGATGGAGTCCAGCTGTGCCTGCAATTTGGAGAACAGCGGGTTAGCTTTTGCTATACAGAAGGCAAGACAACCAACAATCAATGGGAAGGCACACAGCACAATCAGGCCAAAATTGCGGTTGAGCCGGAACATGCAGTACATGCTGCCGAACATCAGCATAGAAGTGCGAATCATACCACGCACAAACTGAGAAACGAAATTCTGCACCTGCGTGATGTCGTTGGTTACTCTTGTTACCAAAGAACCTGTTCCAAACCGATCAATTTGAGGAAAGGAAAAGGTCATGATTTGACGAAAGCAATCCTTGCGGATTTCATTTCCAATATTCTGGCCGGACATATGAACGAACACGTTATTAAGGGAACCGCAAAGGCCGCCGAACAGTACCAGCCCTATCATCTGAAGCCCCAGCTTCCAGATCAGGTTTAGATCGCTGACACCGTTGTTATTCAGCCCCAGCACACCGTCATCTACAATTTGGCCCATGATTTCGGGCTGCACCAAATCCATGCTTACTTCGCCGATCATAAACAAACCTGCAAGAATTGCTAAGGGCAGAAATTGTTTGATATATTTCCACATACCTTATTCTCCCCTTGGGTGATGCCGGTGTCCTCTATGATGATGCTCGCGACACCCGTGGTTATCCGCAGCATTTTGATAACGTTCTTCCCAATCTTTATTGATTCTTTCCAGCAGCGAAAGAAGTTGATTTTTCTCCTCGTCCGACAAGCAGGAGAACATTTGCTCATGGCGGCGGATCCGCTGTTTCCGGGCTTCTGCCGCTGAAATTTTTCCCGCTTCCGTAAGCGCAATATCTGCTGTCCTTCGATCCATTTCGTTCGGCGTACGCGTAATATACCCTGCGTTTTCCAGCTTGGCGATTACTTCGCTGGAAGATCCCGGCTGTATTCCCAGCCGTTCGGTAAGTTTCTGTTGTGTAATACTACCGCCGATTTCATCCAGAATAATCAGGATGCGTTTTTGGCTGCCTTTCCCTTCGTATAAAGAACGCATTGTATGACTCAAATCCCGCAAATTGATAATGAGTCTGTCATTTATGTCGGCATGGTTTTCATGATCCCTATGTACTTTCATCTCTAATCTCCTTTACGAATTATTTAGGTACCTTTGTAATTGTACTCCTTTATTGCGAATATGTCAAGGTACCTTATAAATACAGGGCGGCAGGAATTTTATTTTCTGCCGCCCTGTATTTTTGCATATATCTTTTTGCCGGTACAGCTCCTTCTCTTAACTTTACCTACCGAAAAAAGAAAGGCAGGTGTTTATGAGAAAATTTACATATCCAACCAACCAGAAAATACTTGCTGTTTTGAAGTCAGCAAAAGCCAAGATAAGAGTCAAGAAAAAATCTGCGCAAAGAAGCGATTAATAATTTTAAACCTAAAACTGAAGCACTGCATAAACAAAATCGTTCTATGATATCCACATAAAATATGAAGCTGCGAAAACGGAGCTTTAAATTTTGAAATGAGGTGATCGGATCGTGGGAAGCATAAATCTGATTTCCTTAAAAAGGTCAAGAGATAACAAGGGAAGGGGATATTAAGAATGAACGCGATTGAAATCCGCAATTTGTCAAAGAGCTTTCGTGGACTGTATGCGTTGTACCATCTGAACATGACCGTCCCCGTTGGCACCATCTACGGCTTCATCGGCGAGAATGGAAACGGCAAGTCTACAACCGAGAAACTCATATGCGGCCTTTTAGTCCCGAACGGCGGAAGCATCAAGCTGTTTGACAGGGACTACAAGGATGCCGGCGTAAGGGTACGGGGCACCCTGATTGAAAACGCGGGCTGCTTCCCGAATTCCAGCGTATGGAATAATCTGATGATGCAGACCATCAATCTGAATCTTCCAAATCCGCGGGAAGAAATCAATCGGGTGCTGAAGATTGTCCGAATGGAGGACTCGGAGAATATTAAGTTTAAGAGCTGTTCTCTGGGTATGAAACAGCGGATCGGCATTGCCATGGCCCTTTGGGGCATCCAGCCTTGCTCGTCCTCGACGAGCCCATCAACGGCCTGGACGCGGACGGTATGCGGATCATGCGGGAGGTACTAGTGGACGTTACCAAGAGCTATCAGTGCACCGTCGTCATATCCTCCCACATTCTGGGAGAGCTTGAGAAAATAGCCACCCACTACGGCATTGCCGTGGCGGGAAAATGATCAAAGAAATGACCGCCGAGGAGCTGGACGCGGGATGCCGCACTTATGTCGCCCTTCAGACAAAGGATATGAGCAGGACAAAAGCGTTGCTTACCTGCAAGTATTCCCGTGTGGAAGAGGACGAAAGAGGCTATATCCGGGTATATGACGCAAAAGCGCCGGAAGACATCGTCATCTATCTGTATGAAGGCGGAATTTTAGTCAATGAAATCCAAACCGCTAAGATCGATCTGGAAGAATACTATATCGACTTAATGAACGAGAAGAAGGAAAATCCTCTGCGCCTGCACAGGCAGCCGCATTTTCCTTCGGAAAACAAGGAGGATGATAACATGGGAAAGACAGGTGCAATCGATTTGAGCATATCAGTTTCGGCAAAAGCTGAAAAGTATATTATCGGTGGACTTCCGGAGAATGTTCACAACCCTGCTGTTTTATATCATGGTGGGCATCGCCGTGGTCATTCCCGTATTGGTACTGGTGATGACGACCACCGTGGGAGGATCTACATCCGTCGATCCGGTAACCGGTGTAGAAACCGTAGCGGAAATGGAGTCCATAACAAACACCTGGCAGGTAGTGGAATCCATCAGCGGAGAAAGCTCCGGAATGGGCTCAGACATCATGAGCATGTGCAACATCAACCTGCTTTTCTTTCTGGCGGCGGTGTTTGTCTGCATCTTTGTTGACGACGACTTTCGGAGCGGATATGCCAAAAATCTGTTTGCGGTTCGTTCCCAAAAAACCGATTATGTGATATCGAAAACGCTGGTTGGGCTTATCGGCGGAGCATGCATGATTTTGGCTTACTTTATCGGTGCAGCTGTCGGCGGTGCGATTGCGGGATTGTCTTTTGACCCGGGAACCGCGGGCGTCAGCGGGATTGTGATGTGCCTGCTGTCAAAGATATTCTTAATGGCGGTGTTTGTCTCCATTTTTGTACTCATGAGCACCGTGGGCAAACAGAAACTGTGGCTTTCGCTGGTAGGTTCCCTTGCTGTGGGATTGCTGCTGTTTATGATGGTTCCGTCTATGACGCCGCTGGATTCCTCCATCCTAAATGTGGTTCTTTGCTTGGCAGGCGGTGCGTTGTTCAGCGTAGGCCTCGGGACTGTCAGCAATCTTGTATTGAGGAAAACAAGTTTGGTATAATGTGAACGCGGGAACGGCTCCCTAAGTGGCTGTTCCTAGAAAATTGATTTTGGAGGCGAAGTCATGCGAGCAGCAATTTATAACGGGCAGAAAAATGTTCTGCTGACAGAACGGGAAACGCCCAAGGCCGGAGATAACGATATTGTTGTGCGCAATCTCTATGCCAGCATCTGTGGGACGGATGTGGCGGTTTACCTACACGGGCCGAACACCGGCCACAGGGTAACAATCGGCGGAGAGTTCGGACATGAAATGGTTTCCGAAGTCGTTCAGGTCGGCAAAAATGTGAAGGATATCTGAGTGGGCGATCGGGTATACCCCTACCCGCGCCTCGCGAAAGGAGATCCAAAGCGTGCAGGGACAGTGGGCGGCTTTTCCGAATATGTGCTGATCCCTAACGTGGAGCTGGGAAAACAGGTCTATGCGGTTCCGGACGCCATTTCTTCCAAGGTCGCCTGCCTGATTGAACCCTTTACAGTGGGATGCCGGGCGGCAGGGCGGTCTTTCCCCCGCAATGGCGAAAACGCCATCGTGTTTGGCACTGGTACCATCGGGATTGCCGCAGCCATTGCCCTGCGTCATTTTGGCTGTAAGCAAGTGATGATCTGTGACCGTTCGGACTTCCGGCTGGAAAAGGCAAAGGACTTGGGCTTCGCGGTGTGTAACAACAGCAGGGAGGATCTGCGGCAGGCCATTGAAATGGCTTCTCAAGTAGATGGGGCGCTGAATGTGGTGATCCGGTATTAGGAGCATAAAAAGCAACTATGGGTTTTAGTTTTATACTGTTATTCCTACTTGTTTTTCCTGAGAAGATTATCAGAACATCCATAAAAGTGCAACATCTTTTATGAATATGTTGCATATGCAGGTTCTTAAATAAAACCCTTAGATAATCAATTAGATAATCAATGCCCGCGGCTCTTCCGCTTTAGCAAAAAGCCTGCGAGCATTGATATTTGTGCAATCAACTGGAAAACGGTGGTTGTTTGAATTGCCGCACTTATTCGTTATCGTTCAGCTCCACGAGTTCAATTTGTTTGGTAATTACCTCTGTATATTGTATGGTGTGACATTTCGGAACTCCGCTGCTGCGCTCCTCAATCTGAAAGATATGCGGATAAACACCTTTGAGGACAGCAGGTTCGTTTTTAAGGCAAATCCTGGGATGTGAAGTGGAAACACTCACGTGAATATTGGGATTGGATTTATATAAGCCCTTGATTTTACTTCTGATTGCCTCTAATGAAGTCATAGCTAACCTCCGGTTTAGAGAATGACAGCCGCCTGAACGATTAGGCGGCTGTCCACATTACGAAAAATATTCGGAAACATCGGTTTTGTCATTATACTGCTTTTTCACATGGACAACAACAGAGCCGTCCTCCTGATCCTCTGCAGCAACGATCTGATATCTTGTCTTTGTACGCTCCATAGTGGCTTTGTAATGCTCGATCTCATCATGGTTTCTCTTCAGCGCCTGCTCTTTGGTATAACCCATTTCGGGCTTCTGGGAGAAAACCAAGCTCTGAAGAATACATGCCGCCTTAACACGCTTCAACAGTAACACCTCCTTTTGGTACAAACCATTACGGCAGAATAGTTTAGACCATTTATACAGAGAGGTGTTCAAGCAAAAACATACCGGTTGGATATTAACGGCTGCCGTCGAAAATATCCGGCTGAAATGCACTCTCGTGGTAGCCTTACTACAATATAATGATAGCATAAATCCAAGAAAAATCATGCGAAAAATCAAATCAATTTTGAAAAAATTTCGTCCAGGACACTATTGGGGCCAAACAACATCTTATCTTATTCCAGTTCAAAAGCGCCGGTATATAGCTGATAATAGATCCCTTTTTCCTCTATCAGCCTGCTGTGAGAGCCTCGTTCAATGATTCTGCCGTGATCCAGCACCATAATCACATCGGAATTGCGGATGGTGGACAGCCGGTGGGCAATCACGAAGGAGGTCCGCCCCTTCATCAGGGCGTCCATGCCCTCCTGGACGATACGCTCGGTGCGCGTGTCGATGGAGGAGGTCGCTTCGTCCAGAATCATGCAGGGCGGGTTGGCCGCTACGGCGCGGGCGATGTTTAAAAGCTGCCGCTGTCCCTGGCTCAGTGCCGCGCCAGCGTTCAGCAGGACGGTGTTGTAGCCGTAGGGCAGGTTGGAAATGAAGGAGTCGGCGCCGGCCAGCTTCGCCGCTGCGATACACTCGTCATCCGTCGCGTCCAGACGACCGTACCGGATGTTCTCCAACACCGTATCGGTAAACAGGTTGGTATCCTGCAGGACAAGGCCGATAGAGCGGCGCAGATCGTCCTTGCGGATTTTATTGATGTTGATGCCATCGTAGCGGATCTTGCCGTCGGCGATGTCGTAAAAGCGATTGAGCAGGTTGGTGATGGTGGTCTTGCCCGCGCCGGTAGCGCCCACAAAGGCCAGCTTCTGGCCCGGTTCTGCGTACAGCGTGATGCCATGCAGCACGATTTTTTCAGGCACATAGCCAAAGTCCACATCAAACATCCGGATGTCGCCCTTCAGTTCGGTGTAGGTGGTGCTGCCGTCGCCGTGGGGATGCTTCCACGCAAAGATGCCCGTCCGCTGGGCGCACTCGATCAGTTCGCCGTCTTCCATTTTCCTGGCATTGACCAGCGTCACATAGCCCTCGTCCACTTCCGGCTCCTCGTCCAACAGAGAGAAAATCCGCTTGGCGCCGGCCATGGCCATGGTGATGAGGCTGATCTGTTGGCCTACCTGCTGAATGGGGTTGGAGAAGGATTTGGACAGCGACAGGAACGCCACGACGATGCCGGCGGTCAGCGCGGTACTGCCGTTGAGAATCAGGATACCGCCGATAAAGGCAATCAAAACCGTCAACAGATTGCCGATCTGGCCTAACAGCGGCATAATGAGATTGGCAAGCGTGTTGGCTTTAGCAGAACTGTCATAGAGGGATTTATTCTTTTCCTGAAATCCTGCCTTCGACTGCTTTTCGTGGCAAAAGATCTTGATGACCTTCTGGCCGTTCAGCATTTCCTCAATATAGCCGTTCATCCCCGCCATGGAAGCCTGTTGACCAGAGAAGCAGGTGACGCTCTTTTTGGAAACAATGAGCGTGATGACGGCGTCCACAACTGTCACAACTACAACAATCAAAGCCAGCGACCAGCTATAATACACCATCACCACAAAGGAGGCCACGGCCGTAATGACACAGGCAATCAACTGTGCCAGTGCATTGCTGATGAACTGCCGAAGGGTGTCCGTATCATTGGTATAGTGACTCATGACATCGCCGTGGGTATGGGTGTCAAAGTAGGAAATAGGCAGGCTTTGCATATGGTAGAACATATCGTCCCGGATATGTTTGAGGCAGCCCTGGGAGATGGTGACCATCATCCGGTTATACAGAATGGTGCAGACGACGCCGATGAGATAGATACAGCCCATTCCCAGTATAGCGCGCAGCAATCCCGAATAGTCGGGAACGACTGCCGACAAAAGAGGGGTAATATAATTATCAATCACGATCTGGGTGAACATGGAGCCCAAAACCCCGGCGGCGGTTGAGATAATGACCGCGATGCAGACGACGGCAAACATCCATTTGGAATTGCGCACAATATAGGAGAGCAGGCGGCCAAAGGTGCCCCGCTGCCGTTTCGTGTTATTCATCTGCTTTCCCTCCCTGCTGCTGAGATGTGTAAATATCCCGATAAATCTCGTTGTGTTCCAGCAAATATTCGTGGTCGCCGATGCCGTCGATGCAGCCGTCCTTCAAAACGATGGTGAAATCTGCATCTTGCACCGAGGAAATCCGCTGGGCGATGATGAGCTTTGTCGTGTCCGGTATTTCCTCCCGGAAGGCCTTGCGGATCAGAGCGTCGGTTTTAGTGTCCACGGCACTGGTGGAATCGTCCAGGATCAGGATTTTCGGCTTTTTCAGCAGGGCGCGGGCAATGCAGAGCCGCTGCTTCTGCCCGCCGGAAACATTGGTTCCGCCCTGCTCGATATAGGTATCGTAGCCGTCGGGAAACTGGCTGATAAACTCGTCCGCCTGCGCCAGCTTGCAGGCATGGACAAGTTCCTCTTCGGTTGCGCTTTCATCGCCCCAACGGAGATTTTCCTTGATGGTTCCCGAAAACAGCAGGTTCTTTTGCAGCACCATCGAAACGGCGTCGCGGATAGTTTCCAGCTTGTAGTCGCGGACGTCGACGCCGCCCACCAGCACCTTCCCGGCGGTCGCATCGTAAAGCCGGGGAATCAGCTGCACCAGGCTGCTCTTGCCGGCGCCGGTGGCGCCGATGATGCCCACCGTGGCGCCGGAAGGAATTTTCAGACTGACGTTGTGAATGCATTCACCGGTTTTGTCCCGAAAATAGTTGAAAGATACGCCATCGAAAACGATTTCGCCGTCCTTCACGGTATCGACAGCGTTTGCCTTTTCGGTCAGGCTGCTCTTTTCATCCAACACTTCTGTGATTCTGCGTCCGGAACTGCGGGCGATGGTAATTAGGATCAGAACGACGGAGAGCATCATCAGGGCCGTCAGGATCTGCATCGCATAGGCGATCAGGCTGGACAGCTCGCCGGTGGTCAGAACCGTATTGTGGCTGCTGACGATGATGGAAGCACCTACCCAGTAGATCAGCAGCAGGCAAGCATAGACCACCAGCTGCATCACCGGGGAAGAATACGCCATAATCCCTTCCGCCTTTTTGAAAATGCGGTACAGAGCCGTGGATGTTTTTTGAAATTTCTCCTTTTCATACTCCTCACGGGCAAAACCTTTGACAACGCGGATGCCACTTAGGTTTTCCTGCACCACCTGATTGAGCTTGTCATATTGCTCAAAAACCTTTTCAAAGTATTTCTTGGCAATGAGAATCAGAGCCGCCAGGGCGATGCCAAGAATGGGGATCAGCAACAGATACATGGAAGCGATCCGTGCGCTGATCGTAAAGGCCATAATGAGGGCAAAAATAATCATAAACGGTGCCCGGACCGCCACACGGATGATCATCATGAATGCATTTTGAATATTCATCACATCAGTGGTCAGCCGGGTAACAAGTCCCGCTGTCGAGAATTTGTCGATGTTGGCAAAGGAAAAATCCTGGATATTAAAATACATATCCGTTCGCATGTTCCGCGCAAGACCCGATGCGGCGGTGGAGGCTGTCTTGCTGGAAATCAACCCGAAAACCAGGGCCAAAACGATGCAGCCGATCATCAGCCACGCCGTGGATATTAAGGCACCCCGATCTCCTGCATAGATGCCTTTGTCAATGATGTCGGCCTGTAAAAAGGGTACAACGATTTCCAACAACGTTTCCACTGCAGTCAGCACAATCGTTGCAATGGTGGCCGCCCTGTATTCCCGCAAGCAGCCAATAATTTTTTTGACCATGTGTAAACCTTCCTTTATAAGTTTTTGGAGCGTAGGAATACAGCGTTGGAAGCCGTTTCCCCACTGAAAAGCCATATGACTCCGCATTCAGACATAAAAAAACGCATACCTTTCGGTATGCGCAAAAAAACGATACAAAAGGCCATGTCACTCTGTATCGTATCAGAGCCTAAAACCCTTGTATCGTAGCGGAGTCATATTTAACAGTTAAATATGATACCACATCATAAGCGAAAAAGCAAGCCAAAATTTTGAATTTTTTCAGACAAGGCGAGTAGAAGAATTTTAAACGGCAGTTAAGTGCTTTTAGTGGAATTGGCGAGTCTAGGACACGCTTATTATAGTAGCTATCTCCTATATTTTCGCTATCGTTGATGATCTATTGCTCGTTGCTGTATTTCATATGGGCGCTGCGGGTGCAGCGACCCAAGCGATCAGCGTCATTATCATGAAGCGGGACTATTTCCATTTCGATTTTCAAGGGCTATATCCGCTGGGATTGTAAGATAATAAATAGGAAGCCCCTGCTTTGTGACAGGATTTGGACGGCCAGTTCAACAGAGAAATTTGACAGACGATGGTTTTAGCCTTATACTTGTCTTGTAGTTTTTTTCCTGAGAAGGCTGTCAAAAAGGCTGTCAGAACGCCAATGAAAGCAAAGCAGCCTTTGTAGCTCTATCTGAAAAACCAAGTAAAATCGCGTCTTGACCATGTGTCATAGCGAAGCAGAAACGGTTTCAGCGATTTGTCTCCAAAATCAGATGTCTTAAACCACCATTTTACTCATAAGGCCATTTGCTTTTAGTTTCGTCCAACTTGTTCTGCCATTTTGGGGATTGCTAGCTGTCCTAATTCAAAAATTTTCAGTTTGACCTCCTGTCATTCTTGCTATATTCCGTCATACTACGGATAGGAATAAAAAGGGAGGTTGATATTTATGGCGATAATCCCCGAAGATAAAATCCTTTATACGGTAAAGGAGGTGGCTCAACTCATCCATACCAATCAGGGCTATGTTTATTCCTTGATCAAAGCAGGACTGCTTCCGGTATTGAAACTTGGGTCGTATAAAATACGAAAGGAATCTCTTGAACATTTTTTAGCGGAATATGAAGGAAGGGATCTGACGGATCCGAGGCATATCCAGCCGCTGTATCCGGACGAGAAAATGGGGTAATGTATATGAGCGTGCCAACATTTTGCCAACCACGAATAAATATCACTCTGAAAAACATAGAAAAAATAAGAAGAACATCGATGTGGCTTGCCAAAGTAAATGCAATCTTTCTCCGTAAAACAAGCCATGATAAAACAGAGTAAGGGAAAAATAGGTATCGCAGGCTATACTCGATCCCATAAGGGCAACAACCCGATGGTTGGCGCTACCGTGGCCTGCGCGGTGGCGGTGTCCGAGGCGCTGAAATAAGGGCCGCAAACCCGCATAAAACCTGGATTTATTCCGAAAAAGGGTCGCCTACCGGGCGGCTCTTTTTTTGCTTTCAAAATCGCTTCCAAACGATAGGATTGTCCCCTTTGTACCCATTTTGTACCCCAAATTTTCAAGAGGGGACCAAATTTGTACCCCAAGTTCGGGTACAAGGGCCTCTGAACCCGCATGAATGCTCGGTTTTTGCGGGCTGGATTCCCATCGTAAGACTCAAGGGGGGCGTCCCCATCTATTTGAGGGAAAGGAGCAATATCTTCGGCTTTAATAAGAGGTACGGTATTCACAGGATATTGGTGTTTCCACCTTCTGTTTGCTAAACCCGACACACCAAGTTTTATCTAAAAACGGATTTCTCTTTCGTATCTTGGCGGTGGGCGGACCTCCATGGCTCTGCCAAAGGAGGGGGATTCGGAGCCGCATAGCGAAGGCTTTCGGAGTTCCGGCACTGCCAGGGGCCCTATACAGGAAAGGCCGGGCGTCAGGGGCTTCCCTGCCGTCCGGCCTTTCTTATTCCGGTTTTGATAGCTCTTCGGTCAGCTTGAGTATCTGCGGCGCTATCTTTTCCCGCTCCTTCCGAGTGATGCGGGTATACAGCGGGTAGGCCGCGGCGACAGCGGCGATCCCGATCAAGCCGAGGATCACGCCCGGGATAAACCATTGCCCCATCCAGAGCATCGTGCAGCACATGCCCACCCCCAGCAGCAGGCAGCCGATGACGCCGATCATTATTGCGGCAGCGGTGCCCTTTTTTGCAGCGCTCCGGTCCAGCATCCGCAGCTGCTGCATTTTGTCCGGTTCCTTCGGCAGGTACTTTTCCCGGATGTGCCGGATTTCCTGCTGCTGCGATGCCGAATAGGTGTAAGTGAAGGTTTCATTTTTGTTTTCCATCATACCGCTTCCTTTCTTTTCAGGAGATAGCTATAGAATACCGGACGGATATTTCCAAAAGAATAAACTTATGTTTCCGAATTGTTATTTCTCAGCGCCTCCAGCCGCTTGGTGGAATGCGCAATCATGTAGATCGCCATCGTCAGGACGATGACACAGACGGCGCCGCCGGAAGCCCCGAGCATGATGCGGCGGAACTGTGGTCCATTCGCGCCAAATTGGGCAAGCATCGCGGTTTCCAGCGACAGCATAGACACCAACGCGGCGGTCAGATTGATAACCTTGGCAGCGGACATTACAGGGCTGCCGCGCCGACGGTACCGGATGACATTGATAATCGCCGCAATGGCAATATAGAAAGCATAGACAGCCATCGCATAAATCATAAGGCCGGGATAGGAAAAGCCTCTATCCTGCGTCACCATATAGACGATGATGCCTACCAGGGCCTGGTTCATCAGCAGCAGGATAATGCCGCAGGCCCGATAGCGCTGGAGCTCGGACGCGATATCCTCCCCCACCGCCCGGCGGCGGATATAACGGACAAGCACCGCACGCATAGACGACAGCAGCGCGTAGTAGACAGCGAGGGAAATAAACCATGTGGACCGGTACCGTAAGCCGGAAACCAGATTCAGCGCGACATATAGAAGGTTGACAAACAATCCGCCATAAAGGGTAATCTCAGAGCGGAAGCCGTCATCGTCGAGAAGGCGGTTCCCCAGCGGCGTACTGCGGATTTTCTTTACCAGCGGCAGCTCATCAATTCCTTCCCTGGCCGCATCAATAACGCCGGATATGCCGGTCGCCGTGATAATCAGCGCATAGGCCGAGAGGAAATAAGCCACATACGAAAGGAGGGAATGGTCGCCGACGCCGAGCATGACGAACACAAACAAAAAAGAGGGTACGGCAACCAGAACCGTCGGCAAAGGCGGAAGAAAGAATATCTTTTTCAAAATGGCTTTAATTCGCTGCATCCGGCTCCCTCCTGAGCTTCACGGTAAACGTGCTGCCTTTGCCCACCTCGCTGCAAACGGAAATATCCCCGCCGATGATGGCGATCACCCGTTTTACCAGCGCCAGCCCGAGGCCGTTGCCCTGGGTGGCGTGGGACGTATCCCCTTGATAGAACTTTTCAAAGATATGCCGCCCTACCTCCGGCGGGATGCCGCAGCCGGTATCCGATACCTGTACGACGGCAAAATCCCCCTCCGTCTTCAGGAAGAGGGATATCCTGCCGTGCGGCTCCGTAAACTTGACGGCGTTTGAAAGCAGATTGCTCCATACCAAGGAAAGCAGCTCTGCATCAGCGGACACCAGGACATCCTCCTGCACGTCCGTTTCAATGTCCAGCTCTTTTTCCTCCCACGCGCCTTCCAAGGCGAGCAGGCATTCGCAAAGCTGTTCGCCCAGGTTGTAGGTGGTTATGGACGGATAGATCTGCTGGTTTTCCAGCTTGTTGAGCTTTAGGATGTTGGTGACCAGGTTGGCCAGCCGGTGGGCTGCGTCGGCGACGGCTTTGGCGTATTCCAGCCGCTTTTCCTCCGGCAGTCCCGGCTGCTGGAGCATGGTGCCGTAATTTTGAATAACGGCCAACGGCGTTTTCAATTCGTGGGACACATTGGCGATGAAATCCGTCCGCAGCGTCTCCATGCCGGAAAGCTCCTGCGCCATTTGGTTGAAGCAATCGGCGATCACGCCAAAGCCGTCGGCATTATCTACGGTACGAAGCGGCGGGATCCGTACGGTAAAATCCCCCTTCATCATCCGCTCCGCCGCTTTCACGATTTTCCGCACCGGACGGTCCACCATAATCTTTCGCCGGATGCCGTCAATAACCGTACACAGCAGGCTCAGCAGGAGCACGTTCAGGAAGGTTATCTTGGCGGCCTGCTCCACAGCGCCGCGGGACAAGACCAGGCCGGTCGACTGCGACATCCTATTGAGGAACAGGATCATGCAGCAGGTGATCACGAAGGCCATCAGCAGGAAGAAAATGAGATACCTCCGCAGGGCAAACAGCCACCGAAGCCCCCGTCCTTTCCTTTCGCCTTTTCCCTTCGCCTTTTTACTCCCGCTCATTTCAATACCGCCTTGTAGCCCAGCCCGTGGACCGTCACAATCTCAAAATCGTCGCAGGCCGAAAGCTTATCCCGCAGCTTGGTGATATATACATCCACCGTCCGGGGGCCGGAGGAGGAGGCGCTGTCCCAAAACTCATCCATGAGCTGGGAGCGGGTAAAGGTCTTTTTCGGGTAGGACAGCAGCTTGTAGATCAGGTTGAATTCCCGCACCGTCAGGGGGATTTCCTCATCATGCAGATAGGCGGTGTGCTCCTCCGCGTCCAGCGTCAGGCTGCCGACGGTCAGCTTTTTGCTGGCGGCGATTTTGGCCCGGCGCAGCAGGGCCTGCATCCGCAAAAGCAGCTCGTCCAGATCGACGGGCTTGACCATATAATCGTCAATCCCCGCTTTGAAGCCCCTCTGCTTAGACGCAAAATCGTCCCGGGCCGTCATGAACAAAAGAGGGATTTCGGGATTCTGCTCCCGGACGGTTCGGGCAAATTCAAAGCCGTCCACCCCCGGCATCATAATATCGGAGATAATCAGGTCAAACAAGGTGCCGCCGTACATGGCGTCGTAGGCCTCGTTGGCATTGAGGCAGCCCACCGTCTCATAGCCGTTTTGGTTCAAGTAGGCGCATACGGTTTTGTTCAGCTCCCGGTCGTCCTCCACCAGCAACACCTTAAACATGAATCCCGCCTCCCCACGCGTTTTGGATTGTATTTGATTATAGCATACAGTTGTTAAAGTTTTATTTACATTTTTATCCCTCCGCGCAGAAAACGGGAAGACGGAAGGCCCGGGCGCAAGCCATATATTGGATTCTGCTATAAGCCATTCCTTTTGAACCACCTTTTACCCTTTGCTGTTTCGTCCTCCCCTTTGTTCTCTCATTACGACAGCCCCGTTATTTTTGAAACAGCGGCGTTGTGTTGGTGTTCTTTCCCGCGCCGGTTCTGCGCACAGCGGCGGATTTTCTGCACTCCAAAAGCCAAGCAGCGAGGGGAGCTCACATATGGGCTCCCCTCGCTGCTTGGCTTTTTCTCTATACCTAATCCAAAACCGATGCCAAAGCGGGATTTGCTTTCCCGGTCAGCCGTCACGCCATGCGGTAATCTAAGGACGGCGGGATCTCCGCCGCGTCCCGGTCAAAGGCCCGCCCCTCGCGGGCGGCCCGGCGCTCCTTAATGAGGAGCCACAGATCCGACAAGGGGGTAGTGCCCTCCCTCAAATCGTCTATCACCAGCACGCCTTCCTCCCCGTCGCCAAGGATGGCCTCCGCCTCCTCCAGGCGGTCCAGGGAAGCCAGCGCATAGGCATAATTATAGCGGATCCGGCCGTCTGCCGCCAGATCGCCGGCCAGCGACTCGTACAGGGACAGCGCCCGGCTGTAATCGCCGTATGTACACAGCAGCTGCATCCATTCCCGGACAAATTCCTTCTTCCCCCCCAGCACCGGAGCGGCGTTTTCCAGATATCCCAGGGCCTTTGGATCCTGACGCTTGTGTGCGAGGGCCGCTAAGGCATACCAGGACCAGGCATTGTCGGCCAAGGCGATGGATTTCCGGTAGGCCTCCTCAGCGGAGGCGTCCTCCCCCCGCTGAAAGTATTGCAGACCTAAATGGAACCAAGCGTACCAATTCTCCGCCTCGGAACCCTCCACCGCCTGCCGGAGCAGGAGGAACCACGGCTCCGACACCATGTAGGAGGCCGGCGGCTCCTTAGGATCCGGCGCTGGGAAGGCGCCGTCCTCCGCCAGCCCTCTCCAGGGCTCCTGCTCCCCCGCCATAGGGCCAAAATCCAAATGGGGTTCCATAACCGGTTCACCGCCGAGGCGGCGGCGATGGTTCTCCAGCGCCCCCCAGGCGGTTTCGGGGCCATAGGACAGCACCCACCCCTTCTGCAGGGCCACGCTCTGCTTGGTTTCCCGCAGATAATCCTCCAGCCACGCCTGCCCCACATGGCTCTCAATCTCTTGCTCCGCCGCCCGGCAGGCCGCCGTGAAGTCCCCGTGAAGCGTTTCCTCCGGAAGCGCAAGCGGGCCGTAGGCTTCGACCCATTCCCACGCCACATTGGGCGGCATCGGGATGCATTCGTACTGGGTGCGGTTGACCCCCGCCTGGATCTCCACATAATCCCCCGCCTGATGGGTCAGCCATTTCTGCCAGGAGCGCCCTCCGGCGGATTCCCCCCAGACAAACAGCTTCCGCCCCCGCTGCCGGGAGGTGGAGGTCTGGAACAAGCCGTACCCATACTGATCCAAGCTGGCGATATACCGGCGGGAGCATTCCGGAATCTTATAGAAATAGTCAACCGCATTCCAGGTGTTCTCCGGATAGGAGATATCGGCTCCCTGCTCGTTGATGGGCACGGCCGTCAGGCCTACCCCGTTGATATCGCTGATATAGCTTTCCGAAGCCGGCACCAGAACCCGTCCATGGGGGTGCTTGGGTACTGCGATGTTGCTGAACCAATACATGGGGATGGTACGGGGATGGGGATTCTTGATCCGCATCCGGCAGAGCAGCACCCTTGAGGACTCCGGCAGCTGGAAATCCATCTGGTAGACGACCTCTCGGATCCGCTCAAAGGCGTAAAACCGCAGCACATCCTGCCCCTGCGCATCCTTTAGGACCGCCGTGGCCATGGGCTCGCAGGTCATGGGGGAATGGGCGATCACCCCCAGGTTCCACTCTACGCCGCCGGATGTCCAGGCGTTGCGGAAGGCCAGGTTGCAAGGCTGGATGCAGTCGTTGACATACAGCAGCTCCCTACCGCCCGCCTTATCAAACAACGACCAAAGCTTCCCTCCCAGGGAGGGAAGGAACACCGCCCTCAGGAAATCGTTTTCTAGTACGACGGCGGGCACCTGGGTTTCCTCCCGGCGCCGGGTATACAGCGACTGCATCCGATAGGGCATGGCGTTGGGCACCTTGCCCAGATCCCAGAAAATTTCATCGTCTTCGGTCACCCGGATGGGCTTTTCGGTCTGCACATTCCTTTGGGACAGGATGGAGGGAAGGCAGCTCTCCCCTTCCAGCCGGGCTACAGGAATAACGATATACGATTGATACAAAGGCATCTCAACACGTCCTTAGCAAGAATGATGAAAAATTGACCCCGCTAAAGAGGGGGAAAACGGGGGCCGATCCAAAAGCCGCGCTTTCCTGACCGGCCCGCCGAAGGCCGGAGGAAAACCGTTTTCCAGGGCCGCCTGCCGGCGCTACGCAGCCCTTGCCCAGCGCCAAGGCGATCACACTGGCAGCTTATATACCCTGGCCGGGGAATCGTGCAGCCACAGCTTGAGGACAAACTGCGCGTACTCCAAATCCATCCGTCCCAGCAGGATCCGGTCGGCCAGAATGCGGCACAGATTTTGCAGGGCGTGTTCCAGCTGTCCCCACACCTGTTCCGGCAGGGTGATGACATCCCCGCCGAAGCCGAAAATCTTGCTGACCGGCACCAGATCCAGCCACTCGCCCACGGCCTACCGGGAAATCTGTTCGCTGACGCAGTGGCTCCAGCAGAGGTTCAAATAAACGTGCGGATAGTTCTTTCCCAGGAAGGCGCATTCCCGGACAAAGGGCATCCCCATGTGGTACACGTCAAAAACCGTGTCCGGATGCTGCTCCGCTACTGCAAACAGCGGCATGGGGGACAGCCTGCCGATGTCACCCCACACACCGGTATGCACCGCCGCCACCAGGCCCAGTTCCCCGCAAATATCCAGCTGGTCATGCAGGATCACGGAATACAGCGGGGACTCCGCCGGGGGTTCCTGGCCGCGGCGGAGAAGCTCAAAATCCTTCATAGCGGTTTTCCGGTCGGGCGGCGTCAAAAAGCCGTCCGCAAAAAACTTTTTCAGCACACAGCCGGCGCGGGCGGCCTCCTGCATCCGGCCTTTCGTCCACTCCAGGTATTCCGCATAGGTGCCGTCGGGATACTCGGACCAAAACTGCCGGATCCGGCCGGGCGGATCCTCCTCCTTGACGATCCCATGGACAAAGCGGGGGGCGCCGAAGCCGGTCTCCCCGTATATGGACTGATTGATGATCCGGCAAATACGGGCCCGAGAAAACACCTCCTCGTAATGGCCGGGACGGTTGGCGGCGTTCAGCTCGGCGCCGATCTTGCGGATGGTTTCCGGGGTCAGGTCGTCCACCCCGTGAAAGTGCTGCAAAGACAGCCGGACCGGCCGGGCATAGGATCCATATTTCACCAGCTTCCAGAAGGGTTCGATGATGCGGAACATCTCCTCGGCCTGCCCCTCGTCCTGAGGATAGCGCCGCAGGAGGGAGGCCGGCATGCCGGCGCTGTGCATATCCCACTGGACGTAGCTCATCAGGTAATCAAAAAAGCTGAGGTACCGGTTGACATGCCATTCCTCGCTGATAAAATGCTCATGGGTATCAACGATAGCGAGCGTTTTGCTGTACGCGTACAGCTGCTCATACACAGATGCGGACTTCATAACAGCCCTCCCTTTGGCTCCACGGTTTACTCCACAGCGATACCGCGAAGGACCAGCCGCCCCTGCGCAAAGCACTCCTGGGCAATGCCGAGAGTGACAAAGGGCGCGCCGGTATCATACTGCAGGACGGCCGCATCCTGACCCGGCTCCCACACGGCCTTGACCGTATCGGCGGCATCCCTTAGGTAGCAGCAGCCCGCGGTCTCCCCGGCCAAAGCCAGGCGCACCGTCACCCGGCCGTTTATAACCGGGATCTGCCGCTCCACAAACGCCCCGCCTTCCAGCACCAGCGTTTCATCCTCTTCATATACATCGCCAAAGCTGCAGTAGCTATCCAAAGCCAAATAGTCCTCCGCCGGCGTATAGGCGGAATTTTCCGGAAGCTCAATGAATTCCAGAGAATGCACATAGAGGCTGCCGCTGCCGCTTTCCACATGCACCCCCACATACTTCCCGGCGTCAAACCACTTCTCATTTCCCACAAAGGGCAGCTCCGCATACACATAGTTCTGCACCGAACCGTGCAGATATACCCGGGCTTCCTCCCGCTCTACATTGTTTAAGAACAGGTAAGCCCTCACATCCGGGCTCTGCAAACGCGCCTTGACCCGCACGATATAGCGGCGGTCCTTGGTCCACCAGGGCAGAGGCGCAGACACCTCCGCCCCGGCGCCGGTCATCCGGGTCACCACGCTGGAAGCCAGGGTGTCGTAGTGCAGCGCCACATCCCCGCTTTTGTCGGATCCCTCCAGATCCGGCCCGTACAGCTGAAGCTCCATCATGCGGAACCCTTCCGCCAGGGCGGGCTTTTCGGGGGATACGAACAGCGCCTCCGCCCCCTTCTCCCGGAGCACGTCCGCGCAGTTCCCCTCCTGCAGGAGGCGGAAAACCGGCTGGCGGAGCAGGTCCCTTGGCTCGCTGAGCAAAGGGGCGCGGGCAATCAGCGCTCGCTGCACCGCTTCGTCCGCGATCTCCGCGTTGTCCGAGATGGTCATGTTGGCATGGGACACATCGGAGATGGCCCCCTGGCAGGAGGTGACCAGCGTGTTTTCCGTAATATACAGCTCCTCGGCGCAGGCCGGGATCTGGCGGTTGTAGATGGTTTTCTTGTCCCCGTGCCCCACGAACAGGTTCCGGTAAATGTACATATGGCGGAAGGGGATGTCCTCCGGGGAGGAGATGGCCAGCGCGCCGTAGTTCCCCACGCGGTTGTCGTCCTCAAAGGACACGCAGTACCGCATGGCATTGTTGAACCACAGCGTGTCGGTGCAATCGCCGTAGAACTCGCAGAACAGGTAGCCCGACCCCTCGTTGCCATAGGTGTAGTTGTATTCAAGCAGGCAGTTGTTGGACTCGCCGTCCACATCCAGGCCGTCTCCGTCCACGGCCCCGGGCTGGGTCCGGTTGTACCGGGCGATGTTGTAGCGGAAGACCGCATTGGTGCAGCCGCAGCAACACCAGATTCCCACAGGGCCGTTGACATTGTACTGCCTCTGGGCCCAGCCGTTGGCGGCGGCTTCGCAGAATTCCACCACCGTCTTGTCGGCGCCGGCAATCACAATGCCGCTGCCGCTGTGGTTATAGCGATTGCCGTAATCCCCCGCATTGTCGTAAACACGGCAATAGGCGATCCGGGTATTGTAGCAGACATCCTCCTGCGAAACGCTCCCGGTATGGATCCCTCCGGCGCCGTTGTCGTGTACAAAGCAGCCGAGGATGGTGGTGTCCCGGCAGCTGACGATCCCGATACCCGCCGTGTGGTAGCCGGTAACCTCCAGATTTTTCACCGTGACGTTTTGCGAGGACAGCATATGCACGCCGCTGGTCCGATTGCCGCTGGCCCAGCCCCTGCCTATCAGCTTCCAGCCGGCAAGCAGCACATTTTGGCTGTTCCGGATCCGCACCCCGTCGGCATCCCCGCTTTCTACCCGGGGCAGGCCGGTCCCATAGCGGCCCAGGCGGACATCCCGCAGGCCCTCCAGCAAAAGGGAGCCGCTGTAAGCGCAGCCTCCCTCAAGCAGAAGGGCGGTGCCGCTGTCCAGGCGCTGCTGGGCCGCCGCGAGGGTCCGCAGGGGGGTAGCCGGCGTCCGCCCGTCGTTCTGGTCGTCCCCCCGACCAGATACATATATGTTCCTAAATTCCGTCATCTCGGTCATCTCCTCTCGCTCTCTTTGGGGGAAATCCCGTTTCCCCATCATCCACAGAAGAAACAGCGCCCGCCGCCGGTTCAGCGGCAGTAATCCCGGCAGGCTTCTATATAAGCCGCAACATTTTCCACCGGGACCTCCGGCTCCAGCATATGGGTGGGGCAGACCAAAAGCCCTCCCCGGCTTCCGGCAATATCCAGGTTCCGGAACACCTCGCGGCGCACCTCCTCCGGCGTGCCGTAGGGCATGGTGGTCTGGGTGCCGATGGTCCCGTGAAAGGACAAGCGATCCCCGTAGCGGGCGTGGATTTCCGCAAAATCCATGCATTCCGGCTGTACCGGGTCCAGCACGTCCACCCCAGCCTCAATCAGGTCGTCAATAAAAGGCTCCACATAGCCGCAGGAGTGGTAGAAAATCAGGATATCCTCCTTTACCGCCTTGGCGGCCCGGATCACCTGTTCCAGCCGGGGCTTGAGCCACCGGCCATACAGCTCCCGGCTCATCATGGGGGTGCGCTGCATACCGATGTCGTCCCCCAGGAACAGGATATCGGCCCCTGCTGCGGCATAGGCCGCCGCATTTTGGCTGGAGATGGCGGTCACCCGGTCAAGAATCGCCGCGGCGATCGGGTCCTCGGTCATCATGTCCATCATCAGGTTCTCCATGCCGCGGAGATACCACGACTGCTCCCACACCGTACACTGCATATGCCCCATGGCCACCCGGTCCCCGATGTCCGCCGGGGGAATCGGGCCGGCCTCCAGGCGCGGGAAGGGATAGGACTCCACCTGCTCCACGCTGTCAAAATCCGCCATAGGATGATGCATCTGCGTCATGTGGTAAGCCTCCGCACTGCCGGGAGAATAGGCTACGCCATAGCTGTCAAAGGTAGTCCCTTCCGGCAGCGGCGTTTGGTAATAGCGCCGGAAAGCCTCCTCCTCGGCGGTGATCCAGCGCAGGCCGTTGTCAATATGCGCGTGGTCAAACTCTACTTGAATCTCCTGCTCCCGGGCGTAGTCGTCAAAGCGTTTTTCTAAGAACGGGCACATAAAAAAGTCCAACGGCATCCTTTCGTATCCCTGCCGCCGCACAAGGGACAGATAGTTTTCTCGGTTTGTCAAAAATCCTCACTCCTTGCGTTCACCTCCAGCCGGAAAAGGCTGGCGGGCAAACGCTGCGCGTTATATAAGCCGATATCCGCGTCAATGCGGTATTCGTATTCCACGTAAAGGGCCCTTTTGCCCGGGGCACAGGATAAATGGATGCAGTCCCCCTCTATAAGGCAGCCGGCTTCCTCTGCTGTCCCGTCGTCGTAACGGATGCAAAACGCCGGGCGGCCTTCTGGGGCATACAAGCCCTCGCTATGGGTGAACCGCACCGTCAGCACCTGGCCGTACTGCCGCGCTTCTGCCGCTACCGGCCCGCTGTACTCGCAGCCGTGCCCGTAGGCTTTGTTCCGGACAGCCAGCGCCAGGCGCTGCCCCACCGGGCCCTTGGCCGCCGGATGGATGTCGTCCCCGCCGCAGTCCCCGATGGTGACCATCCCATAGCGGGGATGACGGAGGGAAAAGCGGCGCTGCTGGTCGCACACCGCTTCCCAGTCCCGGACCTCCGGGCAGTTCCAGGGGGCCAGCTGCACCATCGCAAAGGCCAGGCCGGGATTCCCCTGGTCCCGCCGGAAGGTTTCCACCAGCGTCTCCAGCGTGGTCAGATACACCGCCGCATAGCCGTCCATTGCCTCGCTTTCCCCCTGATACCAGATCACGCCCTTGGCGGTATAGCGGGACACCTTGCTCAGCATAGCGTTGTACAGGCAGGAGGGGCGCTTATACGAATACCGGTTGTTCCACTCGTAATACACGCAGGGGAGCTCCTCCGCCGTCCCCGACACATTGGCCAGGGAATCCCTCCCCTCCAGCCAGCCCTTCATATACGCCTGGTATTCGGCCAGCAGCTCCTCTTCCGGACGGCCGTCCGGCGGGAAGTCCGCAAACCGGGCGATGGCCGGGTTTTCCTCTATCGCCCGGCGGGGCAGCCAGCTGAACATATTGGAGCCGCCCACATTGCAGCTGATAACCCCCACCGGGACCTTCAAATCCTCGTGGAGCTTGCGTGCAAAATGGTACCCCACCGCCGAAAAATGGGGTGCCGAATCCGGCCCGCAGCGCAGCCAGCCGCTGTCCGCCGCATAGGCCCAGCCATAGCCCTCCCCGTACTCTGCCGGGCAGCAGAGGGAATTCCTGCCCACCGTGTAAAAGCGGATCTCTTCGCAGGCAGGGATATCGGGATCCTGCTCGTATTCCGCCGTCCCGGACAGATCCATGGCCATGTTGGACTGCCCGCCGGCAATCCATACCTCGCCGCAGGCGATGTCCCGAATGGTCAATTCTTCTCCTCCCCCGGCGATCCGCAGGGTCAGCCCCGTGCCCGCCCGGTGAGGGGGCAGCAGGAAGGCAAACCGCCCTTTGGAAACGGCCGGCGCCGCATGGACGCCGTCAAAATCCACCTGAAGCCGGAGCGCTTCCTCCGCTTGCCCGTAGATCCGGATCGGCTGATTCCTCTGTACCACCATGCCGTCGCCGAAAACCGGCGCCAGACAAAATTTCATCGCTATTCCCCCTAAAAAAGCCCGCCATATTTCTTGCTGCATATGGCGGGCTTTTATGCGTTTAGTTCGCCAGGCCGGAAAACTCAATGCCTTTCACAAAGTTTTTCTGGATAAAGGCGAAAACGATCAGGATGGGCAGGGTGACCAGGGCGGCAGCGGCCAGCTGCACCGGGCTGACGGTTTCGCCGGTGGCCGACTGGGCCCAATACAGGTAGCTGGGCAGAGCGTCAAGCTTTTGGGCCAGCATCCAGTTGGCGGAGCTCAGGAAGGAGCGGGGCTCCAGGTAATCGTTCCAATGCCAAATGATGGACAGGGTGGCTACCACCAGGATCGAGGTCTTTCCGATCGGCAGCATAATCCGGTAAAACACCCCGAGCTGCGAACACCCCTCCAGCTTGGCCGATTCCTCATAGGAGCGGGGCAGGCCTCGGAAAAACTGGCGGAATATGTAGATATACAGCCCTCCCCGCAGGCCAAAGCCCAAAAACGACGGCACAATGATGGTCGCCATAGAGCCCATCCAGCCCCATTTCAAAAACTGGATATTCATCGGCATGATCAGCAGCACTTCCGGGATAATGATGCTCAGCAGGACGATGCCGAACATGAGGCGGTGGCCCGGGAATTTAAAGCGGGACAAGCCGTAGCCCGCCAAGGAACACGAAAAGACATGCCCGACAGTAGACAGGCCCACAATCAGGATATTGTTAAGGAGCGTTTTCCAATAGTCGAGCCCCTTTATGGCCTGGGCATAATTATAAAAGTTGAGCCCGGTCAGCACCCAGGTGCGGTTGACATCCTGCAGGTCCTCTTCAAACTGCAGGGATTTGATGAACATATTCAGATAAGGGTACAAGAAGATGAACACAAACTCAATCAACAGGGCATAAACGATAACCGAAATCACGATATGCCCGATCTTTTTCCGCAGCTTGGTTGCCTGGGCGTCGGAAGCCCATTTCATCCGTTGCTTTGTTTTTATTCTGTTCATTCTGCCGCCTCCCTGTCAGCCCATGTAGAATGTGCGGCGCTTCATGAAAATCATGATCAGCGCAATGATGATCCCCATAATGGCGAAATACAGCCACGCCAGCGCGCTGGCATAGGAAAACTGCAGTTCGGTGTTGAAAAGCTCGGATATATAGGTGACCACCTCGTTGTTGGCGTTGGAAAAATAATCAATGATGGTATAAATGAGGTTCAGGGCGATATTGGGCGTGGTGAGAGGCAGGGTGATTTTCCAGAACTTTTCCCATTCGGTGGCGCCGTCGCAGTACGCCGCCTCGTACAGCTGTTCCGGGATGGTCTGCAGGGCGCCGGTAAAAATAATGATCTGAATCCCCGACAGCCACATCACCGAGGAAACCCGGTTGACAACCGCTGCCATGGGCTCCCCCAGGGGCCCCAGCACTGCCGTCAGCTGCTGGTCAAACACCATGTCCTTAAAGGTCGTGGCAGTTTCGGTTACGGCGGCCCCGATCCCGCCGCCGCTGCCGCCGGCATAGGCGTTGTTCCCCTGCAGCGCGGTCATGACCGCGCCGGTACCGATGATGACCGGCAGCAGGAAGGCCAGGCGGAAGAAAGCCCGTCCGGGCATTTTCCGGTTCAGCAGAATAGCGACAAAAAGAGAGAACACGACCACCAGCACGGCATCTGGCAGCGACTCAATCAGCGTATCGGTCAGCCGGCTGACAAACCCCGTATCCGACGTCAGGACTGTACGGAAATTATCCAGCCCGGCAAAGGTGATTTCAAAGGTGCGCTTGTCTATGACGTTTCCAAAGGCGAGCTGCAAGGAATACACCAGCGGATATAAGAAGAACAGCAAAAATCCCGCCAGCCACGGCAACATAAACAGATATCCCGCCAGATTCTCTCGGCGCCTCATATTCAGAAATTTCTTTTTCATACTCTTCCCCCTCTTCGCCACCAACGACAATGTAATCCAACGCCTTTACCGTGTGCCCATCCACCACAGCATCTTCCGAGCCGTAATTCAAATAGATGACCACGCCGTTTTCATAGGTTACCTTCACTTGGCTTCCCAGCACTTCATGGTCAACCATGGCCTGGCCGGCAATACAGCTTAGGTTCCGATGGTATTCCTCGCATACGTCCAGCAGCTCCTGCCTGACATCCTCGTATACAGACGTAAACGTCGTGGCGTTTTCCACCGTGTCATAGGTCACGGAATAGCTGGGGACGTAGCCGTATTCAATGGCCCGCAGCTTTTCGGCCTGCGGATCGTAATAGGCGTTGATGTGTTTGCCGGAATAGGGAATGCTGCCATGCACCACCATTTGGTAAAAGGGAACGTCCTCGTCGCTGTAGGAATATCCGGTGGAGGTGGAGGGGATTTCCTGCAGCCAGTCGGCCAGGCCCAGCGTATAGCCGTTCCCTCCTACAATAGAAACTGCCTTCAGCGTTTCTTTCGTATCCTGCATGGCCTCCTGCCATTTTGCGACCGTTCCCTGCCGTGTGGTCAGCCGTTTGGGGTTGTAATCGTAATAGAGGAAGCTTCCGGCCCCGTCCAAGGTCACGCCGTCCACGCCGTAGGGCTGGAGATCGTCCAAGATCCGGCTGTATTTTTCGGCCATGACCGACGGAGAAAGGATCATGTTGTTGGTGTTGGTCCCCTGGAAAATCAACAGGCTGGTTGATACCGCCAGATCCCCCTCCTTAAATCCGGATATGCCGGTGGAGACCAAATACGGGTTATACTCTAAAAACAGCGCCGCGTTGCAGAGCTCCGCCATGTCCGCCAGCTGCTGAAGGCCCTTGCTGCCCCCGTAAGCACCAAGGGGCTCGGCGCCTAAGGACTCTTCCGAGCACCAGCCGGTCAGGTTCATCATCAGCTTCATATCGCTGTTGCGGGCAATATCGTTCAGGATTTCCGCCGCCTGGTAATAGCTGGTGGATTGCTGGTAATTGTCAAAGATCAGCTGTTTATTGTTGTAGCCGCAAAAGATATTCAGCGCCAAGGGCATCCGTCCGTCCGCAAGCATGGCGCTTTTCTGCAGGGTCCCGTTTTCAAGATACAGCTTCCGCACCGCATTGGCCATGCCGCTGTAATCCGCCTGTTCCCCGTCCAAGAAGGTATAGACCAGCTCCGGGCTGATATCCCGGCGGTCGGTCTCGTACTGGTAATTTCCCTCGGAGCCGGTAAAGCTGCCCATGGAAGAGCCGCCGGTCACCCTGCGGCGATAGCGGAACCCCAGAAAAGTCCGATTGACGTTCAGGATATACCCGCTGGGCTGGAAGACCGCAAAGCATTCTTCGTCTCCGGAGGTAGCCGCGGCCACGAAGGCCGAGCCATTTTTCCGCACCCCAATCACCGGCAGCATGGTGCCGGTAACCCCCCGCTCCTCCAAGAGGGAGGTGTAGTCCAGGTTGGGGGTATCCTCCGCATAGATATCGGACCGGTAGGCGCCGGAATAGGACGGATGGTTCTCTTTGAAATAGGCAATGGCGCCGGAGCCGTCGGGGTACAGCATATAGCCTTCGCTCTTGTCCCCGCTGCTGCCGAAATAAGGGAGCACCCGCACCTCAACCAGGCTGGTCACGCTGATGCTTTTCAAGGTGGCGGTAGACATCTCCGCCAGCTCCAGGGTATCGGTCAAGGTATTGAAAACGGCGTTATACCGCTGCTTTACGCTGTCGGACAGCTCGGCAGACATCCGAATCTCGTTGATGATCCCGAGGCTGCCGGTCTCGCCGGAAAGGGCGACGGAACGCATCCTCTGGATAAAGGCCGCCAGCTGGTCCGCGGCGCTGTCAATCCGCACGGCGCTGTTGATCTGATTCAGCGTGTTTTCAAAATTGTCGATTTCCTCTATCAGGTCCCCCACGTTTTCCTTATATTTTGACGGCAGCTCTGCATCCGCCCGGACATCGCCGGCGATCGCCCGGATCTGTTCCGCAAACCCCGTCAGGTTTTCCTTTTGCGTCTGCAGCTGTTCCTGCGTGCCGATGCCCTCCTGAATCTCTTCGTTGGGGATCCGCACTGTCAGGCGGTCGCCGCTGAGAGAAAACTCCACGGTAAACTGCAGGTTCAATTGGCTCAGATAGATGGCAAAGGCCACGCCGTCGGCGATAGGTTCCGCCGTAATCTGCGGCTGAAGGCTGTTCAGGCTGCTGACGGTGGTCCGATTGGAAGCGATATTGGCCTGCGAATATTCCAAAATCAGCAGCGACTGCATTTCGTTTCTGACCTCATCCGTCATGTCCCCTTCGGGGAACTCGCTGTCCGGAAGGTAGGAATACCATATTGCGCCGCTGTCCCGGTCCTCCACGGCAATCGAGCCGTTCTGCGTATTGTAGTACAGCGACAGCCGCTCGCTCTGCGCCGCCAAGGAAAAGCCTTCCGGGGCGTCTGTCTGCGCCTTGACCGAAACCTCTAGGGACACGGACACAAACAGCATCGCTACGCAGAGCAGGAAGGAAACCACTTTTCTTTTCATGCTTGTGCTCCATTCTCCGGCAAAGGCGTCACGGCCTGACCGGGTCGTAATTTATCCCCAAAACAAAATCCTATATTCTGTCAGTACCTCCTTGACAAAGTCCACCACCCGGATGCCCAGGACATACAGCAGGGACAGGACCACCACAATGAAAACGCTGGCGCAAATCGCCAGGAAGGCCACCAGAAGGGTCTTTTTTAGGGAATAGGAATTCATGCAGGAAATGCTGATCAGCACTAGGATGGCGGACCATACAAATAAAAGGATGAAGAGGGTGTTGTACACGCCCGCGCTGCTGGCGCTCAAAATCCAGGAAAGCATGGTCAGGGGGAAGGTCAGCACCGCCAGCGGGAGCAGCGCATACAGAGTAGCGGAAAATACCTCCCGCAGCAGGGTTTCCCCTGACAAAATGGTGGTCACCAGATAACAGGACACAATAAAAATAGCGAGGGGGGCCAGGATGGTCAGAAGCTCCTGGGAAAAGCGGGCGTCCTCAGGGAGCACGCCGGCCAAAGGGAAATGGGTCAGGAGGACATTGAAGATCCGCGCCACGAGCAGCAGCGCCAGAATCACCAACGGCGCGGAATAGGAAAACTTGGTACGGTCTTTTTTGATCCAGCGGAAGCCTTCGGTGGGCATAAAGAAGATCAAAAGCGCGATTTTCAAGCCCTGCATATTACCGCCCACCTCCGATTTTGATCGCATATTTATGCAGCTTATATACCAGCAGGATCACCAGGACAACGGCCGCGACGATCGCCAAAACCACCCAGCCGAAATAATCCCGGATCACTTCAAGCCGCATTTGGTCAAAGGCCTCCGAATACAGGTCGGCGCTCCGGTTTTTCCGGTATGCCGCCATGGCGTCGCTCCATTGCTCCTGCTTCATATACGCCTTCCCTATCCCGATGTTGGCCACAGGATAGACGTCGGCAATTTTCAGCACCTCGGCCCAAGGCTCCAGCGATTCCTCGTACCGCCCGTCGTTATACAGCTTGAGCGCTTCGTGGATCTTCTCAATGAAGCCGGTGGGCTTGAGCACCTGAACGGTTGAGGTATCCTGGTCAAGCACATAGATCCGGCCCGTGCTGTCCTGCGCCATGGCGACCGGGTTCATAAAGCGCCCCGCGCAGTCGCCTTTCCCTCCGAAAACCGCCAGCATGATGCCGTCGGCGCTGTATTGCGTGATGTAGCCGGTGGTTTTGTCCAGGATGCTGGCGTTTCCGTCCTCATCAACACAGACATCCACAAAGCTGCAGGTTTCCTCGCTGTTGTCCCCGCGGGCCTTGACGGAGAAATCATCGGTTTTGGGATAGATATTCACCCCTACGGACGAAAACTTCTTCAGCTGGGCCGAAGAGGCGCTGGCGGTAGTGACATAAAACGTGTTGTCCGAGGCAAAGGTAAAATTGGAATGCATGGGACGGTTCTTTTTCCCGAGCTTATCCTTCTGCTCCTCGGTGGCGAACATTTCAATGAATTTATCCACCAGGGTGTCCGCCGCCACCGCGTTGGAGGCGGTATAGCCCTTGAACTGGTTATAGGCGTCCAAAATGATGAAGCCGTTATCGTCCTGGTAGTTGAGGATATAAATCTGCCCCAAGGAATCAATGCCGACCTTATAGGGGCGGAAGGCGATACTGTCGTCATACAGGTCCGAATCCGGCTGCACAAACTGCTCCACAAACCGGCCGTTCTCCCCGATATGCAGCACCCGGTTGTTGTCGGTATCCGCAATATACAGATCCCCGTCGTCATCCACAAAGATGCCGTTCGGGTTTTTGGTCTGGATTTCCCCCGTGAGCGAGTAGGTCCGGTCGTAGATGGTCTGGCCGTCCTCCAGGCGGTATTTCAGCACGCGGCTGTTTCCGCTGTCCAGGATATACAGATTGTCATGGCTGTCCACAAAGAGGTCGGCGGCGGAATTGATGGTGCTGTTGTCCTCCCCAAAAGCCTTCATCATCTGCTCGGTGCTGTAGCACAAGGGAATACTGACACGCCCCTGAGAAGTAGCCACAAAATTGTAAAACGGGTCGGCGGCCGACGCTGCCAGGGGCAGCGACAGCAGAAGGAGCGTCGCCATCAAAGCGCGTACTTTTTTGAACATATCCACTACTCCTTTATACCGGCGTGGGCCATGGTGTTCATAACCTGCGACTGCATCAGCAGATAGATGATGATCACCGGCAATGTCGTCAGGAGCGCCGCGGCCGAAGCCGGGCCCAGGCGGGCCAAGCCTAGATTCGCGTCATTGATCGTACTCAGGGCATATGGAAGGGTTTTCAGTGCCTGGTCGGTAATGTAAATGGTGGATCCGCCGGAATTGTTCCAGTTGGCGATAAAAGCAAACACCACGACCGTAGCCCAGGCCGGCTTGGTCATGGGCATGATGATGCTGGCGAATATGCGCCACTCGCCGGCCCCGTCGATCCGGGCGCTTTCCAAATAGGATTCCGGCACCTGGGTCATAAACTGCTTGACCAGGAAGAAATAGTTGGGGGCGATCAGCGCCGGCACAATCAACGCCCAGTAGGTATTGCGCATCCCCAGGCTGTTCATGGCGATGTAAATCGGGATCTGGGCGGCAGGCGGGGAAAACATCAGCCCCCAGACAACCAGCTTGAACATCACCTTGGAGCCGGGCATACGGATTTTCTCCACCGCGAAGGCGCCCAGGCAGCTGATAATCACCGCGCCGGCCACCGATACGCCGGTGGTAAACAGGCTGTTGAACAAATAGCGGGAAAAGGGGACCGAATCGCTGGAAAAGCTGTTGACCAGGCCCAGGAAGTTCTCAAAGGTAGGCCGTTTCACCAAAAACGTGGGCGGATAGGCCGTCAGCTCATTCAGCGGCTTGAAAGCGGTGGCAATCATGTACACAAAAGGCAGCGCAGTAAAGATTGCCAGGGCAATCATAAAAAAGTAGGTAAAAAACCAGCCGATGGAAAATTTGGGATGCCGCCGGAGCTTTTCCCCTGCGTGTTTTTTGAAAATCATGGTGTCACCTCTTATTCATCTTTTGAGGAGAAGATCTTCATAAAGATCTGACCGCAGATAAAGCACATGAGGAAAAGGATAAAGGAAATGGCGGAGGCGTATCCCAATTCAAACCGGGTAAAAGCGTAATCGTACATATGCCCCACAATGGTCAGGGCCGCATTGCTCGGGCTGGGGTTGCCGCCGATTGCCACCGCGATATCGTACACGTTCAGGGCCGACACCGTCGCCATGATGGCGTTGTACAGGAGCTGGGGCTTCATCTGCGGCATCGTGATGTAAAACAGCTGCTGAAACCGGTTGTTGATCCCGTCAATGGCGGCCGCCTCATACAGATCGGTATTGATGTTGCTCAGGCCCGCCAGATTGGTCAGGAAGCCGCTGCCCATGCTCATCCAAACCGAAACGAAGATGATCACCGACATGATCAGCTGAGGGCTGGTGGTCCAAAGCAGGGGCTCCTGGATGATCCCCAGCTGCAGCAGCAGGTTGTTCAGATGGCCGTACCGGTCGCTGGAAAATATGGACAGCCACACGATGGTGATGGCCAGGCTGCTGACAATCGAAGGGGCGTAAAAGGCCAGGGAAAACACATTCCGGAATTTCAGCTGATTGATGACCCATGCAAAAAAGAAGGAGCACAGAAAGCCAATAGGCCCCGACACCACCGCAAACCGCAGGGTATTGCTTAAGGCGGTCAGGAACCAGTCGTCCGCCGTAAACAGCTGCACATAGTTGTCAATGCCGTTAAAGCGCATGGGCTGCACGATGTTATAGGTGGTGAAGGACAGAAAAAGTCCGTAAAACACCGGAATAATGATAAACAGCAGAAACAGCAGTATAAACGGGAGAAGCATGAGGTAACCGGTCGCCCACCGCTTATAACGGAACCACCTGCCGCTCTTATTGGCGGCCTCTGCGCTGCTTCTGTTGACTGCCTTTGTGCTCATTCCGTCACCCCGTATTCCTTTTGCTTGCGGTACATTTCCGCGTTGGTATCCTTATAGGCCTGCTCCAGCTGTTCCCGGGCCGTTTTTTCGTTGATGACCGTCTCGGTCCAGGCGTTTGTCAGGGTTCGGGCGGTCAGATAGCCGCCCAGCGTATTGCGGATGGTCCGGAAATTGGGGAACCATTCGGTCATGATGTCCAAATGGCCCTGATCCCACGACAGGGACTGGAAAGCCTCCACATTGGCGGAGAACCACCGGGATTCCGCGCCCACGATGGCTTCAATCTCGCTGGCGTAGCTCTTCTGCACATCCGAAGACGTCCACCAGTCCAGGAAGGTGAAGGCTGCCTCTTTGCGGTTTTCGCCGTTGTCAAACATCAGGTTGGCCGTCACGCTGCCGGCGGCGGTGCGGTTGATGGTGCCGTCCTCCTGGAGCGTGCCGGGAACGGCCGCGATAGACCAGCGGCCCTGCAGCTCCGGCGCGGCAAACTGGATGCGGGCATAGTCGTACAGGGTTCCCACCGCCAGGGGGATGTCTCCCTGCCGGAAGTGGTTGAGCAGGTCGGCCTGGATGTCAATGTCAAAGCGCAGGTACAGGTCAGTCCACTGCTTGAAGGCGCGGTAGGCCACATCGGTGTTCAAGGCGGACTGCAGGCCGTCTTCGCTGTACAGCTCGCCGCCGTTCTGGAACAAAAACATACAGTAATTGAGCGCGGAGGTCGTGTTTGAGGCGGAGCTGACGCTGGAGCTCAGGTAAAAGCTGTACTGGGACTGCTTCATTGAGGGGAAGGTGTTCTGCGTCAGCTCGTCCCAGGTATCCGGCACCGTCAAGGCCAACTGGGAAAAGATGTCGGTGCGGTAAAACAACAGGGGGAAATCCATCGTCATGGGGAAGGCGTATACCCCGCCGTTGTATTCAAAGCACTCCATGGCCCCGGGCAGGAACCGGGAGGTAACCTCCTCGTACTGCTCAAACTCGGTCAGGTCAACCACCGCGTCGCGGATGGCGAGCTCCACCGGGCTGCCGCTGTCGCTGCCTACCACCACGTCCGGCTGGTCGCCGGATACGATGGTCAGCATCAGCGGGGACAGGCCGGTGGCTGAAACCGACCCGGAGGGCAGGATATTGACCTTGACCTTTATGCCGGTCTGCCGTGTAAAATCATCGTCGCACAAGCGCTGGAGCAGTTCGCCGTACTCCCGGGAGTTGGCAATCCAGACCTCCAGCTCATCCTCCGACAGCTCCCCGGTATTGCTGTTGGCGTCATAGTCCCGGGTGAACGACCGGATGAATTCCATGCAGAAAGCCACGATACTGTCCCAAAAGGATCCGGTGGGCTCGGGAACCGGATCGTCCGACCCCAGCAGTTGAATATAATCCAGGCCTAAGGGGGCAACCGCCACCTCGCTGGCGAAATCGGAAATGGAGCTTTGGATGGTGAGGAAATTGGTCAGCTTGGAAGGAATGTTTTTCGGGTCGGCTACAATCCCCTCCAGCTCTTCTATCTGGGCGCTCAGGCTGGAAGAGGAGGTGGTTTCGCCGGAAAGGGCCACCGCCATGTCCACCAGCGCGCGCAGCTCCTCCACGTCCTGCCGCATGGCCGCCACCGTATCGGGGATCTTTTCCTCCAGCTCGTAGTCGTAATTGACATCCGGGGAAATCCCCGTGACCGTGACGATTTCCCGGTACTGCTGGGTCATCTTGTCCACCAAGGCATAGGAGGCCTCTATGTACTCCGAAAAACCGCCCAGCACCACCGAAAAGGTCAATTCATGGCGCCCTTCGGTGAAATAGAAATAATACGGCGTGTCCTCATCTTCGCCAATGACTACCGGCGTATATTCGCCGCCGTTGTAATCAAATTTATACGCCGCCGCCTCCTTGAAGGGGATCTCCCCGTCAATGCGGATCTGCCGGTATACCGACGCGGCATACCGGGCCTCCTGGGACACGTTGAGGCACAGGCGGTAATAGCCCTCTTCCTCCACATTGATGACGTAAGTAAGGCTTTCGTGGGGCTTGCGCCAATACCAGCCGCCAATCATGTTTTTCAGGATATAGCCGGGCTTGAAGGGCGAAACCCGCGGGCTGCCGTCGGTGCCCCGGCGCAGGGCGGGTACGGAGCGGATGTCCGCCGTTTCCGCCTCAATATACAGCGGCTTGGTGCCGAAGGTTTCTTCGTGGGAAGCGTAATAGGTCTGGTAATCCGGCACCTCGGTCAGCGGGGTGAGGGCAACCCCGGCCAGATAGATATTGCAGGTGGAATACACCACCGAAAGGGTGTGGGTTCCCTCGGTGAGCAGGAATTGCAGCGGCATCTCGTAATAGCCGTTCATGTCCCGAACCGGCTCGGTCTGCCAAACATAGTTCTGCTCCAGCCTTGGCGTCACTTCGTCGCCGGAGCTGTCCAGCGTTACCTCTTCGCTTTCATAAAAGGAACGGGACAGCAGTATATTCCTGGCCTCGTAAAAAGGCTCCTTGCCGTCAATGTAAATATGCCGCATGGCCTGCACCGTGTCGTCGTGCATGGCCATATAGCACAGGGAAATCTCGTACAGCGCGTCCTCGGGCACTTCAATCTGCCAACTATAGGATTCGCACAGGTCGTCCCAGACAATCGCCTCTTTTGTCACCGCCGCCCCGCCGGACAGGCCCTCGACCTGCTCTAAGGGG
>CAJFQI010000107.1 GCA_904419005.1 Candidatus Avimonas faecium
GGGGGAAGCCCAAATTGTCCGGGAGATATTTGAACGGTATGCCAGCGGCGAGACCGTTGCAGATATTGTCCAAGACCTGAACCGAAGAAAGCTGACAACATTTTTGGGCCGCCCCTTCAACAAAAACAGCCTTCATCGGATGCTGAACAATAAGCGGTACATTGGCTATTATCTCTATAAAGGGCAGGAAACGCCAGGCGGTATGCCCCGCATCATTGAAGACGAACTGTTTGAGCGGGCCCAGCACATTCTCTCCCACAACAAGCAAGCGCCTGCCCGCTCCAGGGGCAAAGAAGAATATCTGCTGACCACCAAGTTGTTCTGCGGCTACTGCCGGGAGATGATGACCGGCTACGGCGGCACAGGCAAATCCGGCAAGGCGTATCACTACTATGCCTGCAATAATTTCAAGCGCCGTAAATGCAAAAAGAAGGTTGTTCGCAAAGAGAAAATTGAAGATCGCGTAGTCCTGGAGTGCCGGAAACTACTGACCGATCGCAACATTGAGAGGATTGCGGCCGCTGTAGCCGCCGCCTGCAAAGCAGACCATGACACCACTTCTGTTAAGCGAATCAAAGCCGCCATTCAGGAGGCAGATACCGCCATCGAAAACCTCTGGAAGGCGCTGGAGTCTGGACAGGCAGCTGACATGATCACCCGGCGGATCAAAAAACGGCAGCGCGAAAAAGAAGAACTGGAGGCACAGCTGGCAATAGAGATGGGAAAACAGGTGACATTGACTGTGCCCCAAATCAAGGGCGTACCTCTATTCGCTGAAGAAGGGCGACATCAACGATGAAAATACTAAGAGGGGCATTATCAATATTTTTCTCCGGGCAGTGTATCTGTATGACGATAGATTTACGTTGATTCTCAATGGCAGTGAGAAACCAGTCACCATTGATGACGCCCTTTTGGATGAAATCGAGGAGGAATTCGCGTCAGGCCAGCCAGATTGCGGCCTGTGTTCGCCGTTGGTTGCGTCCGCTCCACCAAAATGACGAAATCTGTCGAATAAAGCGTTTTGCTTTGTCGGCAGATTTTGTTATAATTAGGTTGAAAAATGAATATTTTGTGTGGGGGGTATTGTATTGAAAATGATTTTTAAAAGTGAAAAATATATGAGCCTAATTATTGGAGCGATAATAGCGTTATTGTTATTTATTCCAGTGATAATTCATATGTACATCTGGGGAGATACTAATTTTATACCATTATATATATATACCTTAGTTTTAACATCTGTCGGGTCAGCTTTAATTATCTTGATCTATCGTAAAATAGAAACACAAAAGATAAAGAAAATTATGAGGGTAGGCGGGATTACATATCTTATAATGCTGCCAGTTATATACCTTACTCAATTTGTATTAGCTGCTTCTATATATGGGGAATATGGAGGCGCTTTCTATATGGTGGTAGGAATATTGATAAGTCCATTATTGATTATTGAAAACGCAATCATTTTCATTTTTATAATGTTTATATGGTATAAAATTAAAAAAATTTACACAGAAGTATTAACGATTAGAAAAACAACTGGTAACTTTAAGTTTAACCACGGCTAACCAGCATTACAACCACCGTGTCACGGCGAATCCGCCGACGAAGAAAAAGAATTTTGTTTTTGGTAAGTGTTGGTCCACCCAATGGACATTACACGAACACTTATTTTTTCAAAGGCGGCTTTGCCTTGAAATGTTCGCTCTAATGCCAAAGCGGAAAACCGCTGCCTTAGAACTTAATCTAAGGCAGCGGTTTTGTTATGCCTAAAAATCGGCATATTGGTGTTACGCTGTACGCCGGAATTTAAGAAACCAGTGGTAGAAGCGGTACTGCAAGAGGGGATCAGCTATCAAGAAGCAGAAGGCTCAAGGCCGTAGCCGTACTCAAAGCGAGGAGCAAATCTACTTAGAAGGGGCCCGGAGGGACTTGCTGCAGAACGTCAAGGGCGCTGGGGTACGGGCAGGCCAAAGGGACTGCCAAATCAGGTGAAAGAGGGCTTGTTTATAGAGGCACAGCGGCAGCGTGCAGAGAATCCTTGAAAATAAGGCCATGCGGCGAGGATATCTCAAAAATGCCGGCAGGAACATCCTGCCCGCTGATTTTTCGGATGCAAGGCCTATGGGGGTTGGCCGGCTTCTCTTCAAATACAGGCATGATAATCGGAAATCATTTTTTCCAGGGTGATTTCTTCCAAACTGCTTTTCAAATTATCCCGTATTTTTTCGTAAGAGCGGTCCAGGACCGAATGGATGTTCAGCCCAATAGGGCATAAGGAAGACGGGTCCGAATGGACGCCTATCAATTTGGATAGGAAATCCGGTTCCAGGGCTTTGCATACACGGTATAGGTTGATGTGGTCGGGCGCACAGTTCATCGTTGCACCGCCCGTCCCGTATTTCACCGATATAATCCCATCCTTTTTAAGAGCGCTCATGATATTCCGGATAGTGACGGGATTAACACCAGTGGAGCAGGATAAAAGTTCACTGGTGACTTTCATTTTTTCTCCATACTCATAGATAAATAGAAGGCAGTGAAGTGCGACGGAGCATTTTGTACTGATATGCATAGTGTCTCACTTTCCTTAGGGATGATATCCCTATTATAATGCAAGATCCCCAACCTGTAAATATTGACATTCCATCCGACGCGGATTATAATGAGTGTTAGATGTAAAATTAAATATTACAGGAGGGGATCGCTGTGCGTGTTGTTCCGATCGTTTTCAGCCCAACCGGTGGGACGCAGAAGGTTGCCGATATCATTCTGTCAAAATGGGGCATGCCGGCCGAGAAGGTGGATCTGTCCGACCCCAAAACGGATTTTTCTGCCGTCAGCTTAGAAAAAGAGGATATCGCCGTCATCGCGGTGCCTTCCTTTGGAGGGCGTGTACCGGCCCTGGCTACAGAACGGCTTGAAAAAGTCCACGGTAATGGGGCTATGTGCGTTGCTGTTTGTGTGTATGGCAACCGGGCATATGAGGATACCCTGATTGAACTGACGGATACTGCGGCGAAGAGCGGCTTTCGGGTAATCGCCGGGATTGCGGCCATTGCGGAGCATTCCATCATGCACCAATACGCAACAGGCCGGCCGGACGATGAGGATAAAAGCGAGCTGCAGGGTTTTGCTGAAAAAATCCTGGCGAAAATCAGCGGTGAGGATATGTCTGCCCCGCAAATCCCGGGGAATCGACCCTATAAAAAAGCCGGCGGCGCTGGCCTGGTTCCGAAGGCGGATCACAAGTGTATTTCGTGCGGCCTTTGTGCCGAAAAATGCCCGGCTCAGGCAATCCGCCGGGAAAATCCCCGGGAGACGGACGGCAAAAAATGCATTTCCTGTATGCGCTGCGTTTCCATCTGTCCGCAGTCAGCCCGTAAGGTGAACGGCGCCATGGTTTCTGTAGCGGCAATGGCGATTAAAAAGGCTTGTTCCGAAAAGAAGCACAACGAGCTTTTTTATAAGGGACAATAAACCTTGAGAGGAATATTAAAAGGAGTGCTTTCGTATGAATCGAACGGTATCACGCGTTCTGTGGATTATCGCTGGTGTTCTTTTAATCATCGCCGGTATCTACTGCCTGTGCAATCCAGATGTCGGGCTGCTGTCGCTTTCCCTGTATATCGGGATAGCCATGCTGATTTCCGGTATCATTGACATCGTGATATTTGCGAAGTGGAATGGGAAGATGTTCGGCGCGGGCTGGTTCCTGGCGGACGGCATTTTGACGGTGCTGCTCGCCATGTTCCTGCTGTTCAATCAGGCGTTTACCATGCTGTCCCTGCCCTTTATCTTTGGCATGTGGCTGCTGTTTTCCGGTATCAACCAATTTGTCAATTCCTTTGAGCTGCAAACTCTCGGCGTCAAGGGATGGGGCTGGCTGACTGCCCTGGGCGTCCTGCTGGCTGTCGTGGGCTTTTTCTCCCTCTTTGATCCGATTGCCAATCTGTTTGCGCTGAGCATTCTTGTGGGAATTTTGCTGATTTGCGAGGGCGTCGCGGCAATTGTGCGGGCCTGCATCTCCCACCGGTTGTGGAGATAAGGCTTGTGCCGCTCTTTTACAGACAAGCCGGTCTATACGCTGTAATTAGGCCATATGTGACCTGGGGATAACAAAGAGCCACGTATCTACTGGGTATTTCAGTAGGTGCATGGCTCTTTTCTTCAATACATCTTTGGAGGTGTAGGCAATGCTGCTAAAGGATGCCCAAATAGGGCAAACCTATGTGGTGGAAAACATCCATCTTCCTTTCCAATTGGAGCGCCGCCTTGAGGCGCTGGGGATGACCCGGGAAACCCCGGTCTCCATATTGAACCGTAAAGGAAAGGGGATCCTGATCATTAAGCTCCGGGGAACCCGCTTTGCATTGGGATACAATATTACAAAGAATATTGAAGTGAAGGAGGGCGGGGCGGAATGAGCGAGCGTGAAATGACGATAGGGTTTATTGGAAACCCGAACTGCGGCAAAACGACGTTATTCAACGCGTATACCGGAGCGAATCTGAAGGTGGCCAACTGGCCCGGCGTCACCGTGGAGAAGGTGGAGGGCGTCATGAAGGACCACGACATGACCATCCATCTGGTGGATCTGCCGGGTACATACAGCCTGACTTCCTATACCATGGAGGAGACGGTATCCCGCCAATTCATTTTAAGCGACGAAGTGGACGTCATCATCAATGTAGTAGACGCCTCCGCTTTGGAGCGCAGCCTTTATTTGACCCTGCAGCTGTTGGAATTGGGAAAGCCGGTTGTAATGGCGCTGAACATGATGGATATCGTTGAAAAGCGCGGCATGGAGATTGATATGCACCGCCTGCCGGAAATGCTTGGTATCCCGGCGATCCCGGTCTCCGCCCGGCAGAGGCGGGGACTGGATGTGCTGCTTCACGCGGCCATCCATCATAAGGACAGCACCGGGCCGGATCGCCTGATTCACGAACATAAATCCTCTTCCAGGCATCCGCACAACCACCATTCGGAATACGCCATGGTCTATTCGGACGGCATTGAGGATAAGATTGACCAGATCATCCCCGAACTGAAGAAGCGGTATCCTGACCTGAAAAATTACCGCTGGCATGCGTTAAAGCTGCTGGAGGGGGATAAGGAAATTACGGAGAAATATCCGGTGGATCTCCCCCAGGTGCTGGACCGCAGCTATGAGTCGGACATCATTAACCAGAAATACGACTTCATCGGGGAAATCATCGGCGAGGTCCTGCTCCACAAGGAACGGCAGGATGTCCTCACCGAAAAGGCGGACAAGCTCCTGACCAGTAAGGTATGGGGGATCCCGGTTTTCCTTGTGATTATGGCCGTCACCTTTTTCCTCACCTTTACTGTGGGCGACTGGCTCAAGGGGTACCTGGAGCTGGCGATCGGCTGGCTTTCCGGCGCCGCGACATCGGGGCTGGCGGCAGTGAAGGCCGGGGATATTCTCACCTCTCTGGTAGTGGACGGCATCATCGGCGGCGTTGGCACCATTGTCACCTTCCTGCCCAATATCCTGATCCTGTTCCTCTGCCTGGCGCTGCTTGAGGACAGCGGATATATGGCTCGTGTGGCCTATGTGATGGAAGGGATCATGAGCAAGCTTGGGCTATCCGGAAAAGCCTTCATCCCCATGCTGCTGGGATTCGGCTGTACCGTTCCCGCCATCATGGCCTCCCGTGCGCTGGAAAACAAGCGGGACCGCTTCAAGGTTATGCTGGTCACGCCGTTTATGAGCTGCAATGCCCGGCTGACCATTTACATCCTGTTTTCGGAGATGTTTTTCCCCGATAACGCCATGGTAGTGGCCTACTCGATGTACCTCATCGGCATTGTGGTTGCCATTGCCGTGTCGGCGATTATCCATCTGCTGGACCGGAAGAAGAGCGTCAACTATTTGATGATTGAACTGCCGGAGTACAAGCTGCCGGACGCCCGCACGGTGGCCATCTATGTGTGGGAAAAGGTCAAGGACTACCTGGGCAAGGCCGGCACCACGATTTTCTTGGCTACCTTGATCATTTGGGCTCTGCTGAATTTCGGCCCGCAAGGATATGCTCCCGATATGACGGGAAGCTTCGGCGCGGTGATCGGCAAATGGCTCACCCCGTTCTTTATCCCCATCGGCCTGGGCTTCTGGCAGATCGCCGTAGCGCTGATCGCCGGCATTTCCGCCAAGGAAGTGGTGGTGTCCAGCTGCGCCGTGCTGTTTGGGATCGTTAACGCCAGCTCCCCGGAGGGGATGACCGCGTTCACTGCGGCTTTGGAGGGCATTGGGTTCGGCCCCCTCAACGCCTTTTGCCTCATGGTGTTTTGCTTGCTCTATATTCCCTGTGCCGCTTCGCTGGCCACCATACGCAAAGAGTCGGGCAGCTGGGCCTGGATGGGCTTCACGGCCGTCTTTCAGCTGGCAGTCGCCTGGGTCGTTACCTTTATCGTCTATCAAATCGGCTTGCTGATAATCTGAAACAGGGGAGGAGAAAACATGATCGCAGCTTTGTTGGTGATTGCGCTGGCCGCTTATTCTGCATGGGCGGTCCGGCATATCTATTTAAAAAGGAAACGGTGCAAAGCGAAATGCGGCGATTGCCCCTATAAAGATTCCGGTGCCTGCCGGTAACGCGGGCGCCCGCCAATGCTTCCGCGAAGGAATATCCGAGCCTGCATAATTTCCTGTTCAAGAAGGGCTGCATCGCTTGGACTATGTTTACGGTGCGCTCTGTAACGATAATGGCGAAACTCCCCTGGATTATGCAGCCATCGCTGCATAATCCAGGGGAGCCCCTTGTTGTGGCGGCCAATGCCGAAACGGGAAGGAGCGATACAATGAAAGCAGATGCTTTCGCAGGTCAGGGGATCCCGCAGGCAGTAAATGCGGGCACAAGAGCGACGTAGAGGCCGCCCCCTTCATGGAGGATCAGCCGATCCGGAATAGGATTTTCCGAACAATTGTGCTATAATAGTTAAAAAGGCAAAGGAGGGAGCGGGGCGTGAAAAACCGCTGCTATATCTGCTGCGACCTTAAGAGCTTTTACGCCTCGGTCGAATGCATTGAGCGCGGGCTCGACCCCATGACCACCAACCTGGTGGTGGCGGACGAGCGGCGCACGGAGAAAACCATCTGCCTGGCGGTATCCCCCTCCCTGAAAGCCTACGGCATCCCCGGCCGGGCGCGGCTTTTTGAGGTGGTGCAGCGAGTCAAAGAGGTTAACGCGGCACGGCAGCGAAAGGCCCCCGGACGGCGGCTGACCGGATCCTCCTGGGACGATCCGGAGCTGCGGCGGTTGCCGAAGCTGGCGCTGGACTACATCGTGGCGCCGCCCCGCATGGCCCATTATATCGACTGGAGCACCCGCATCTATAACGTGTACCTGAAGTACGCCGCGCCGGAGGATATCCATGTGTACTCCATTGACGAGGTGTTCATCGATATCACGGACTATCGGAAGACCTTCCGGATGACCGGCCGGGAGCTCGCCCGGACGATCATCCTCGACATCCTCCAAACCACGGGGATCACGGCGGCGGCCGGCCTGGGGACCAATCTGTACCTGGCCAAAATCGCCATGGATATTGGAGCCAAGCACGTCCCTGCCGACGAATACGGCGTCCGCATCGCCGAGCTTGATGAGAAGAGCTACCGTCGCTCCCTGTGGAGCCACCGCCCCCTGACGGACTTCTGGCGGGTAGGCAAAGGATACGCGGCCAAGCTCGAGGCCCACGGGCTGTACACCATGGGCGACATTGCCCGATGCTCCATCGGGAAGCCAACGGACTATCACAACGAGGAACTCCTCTACAAGCTGTTCGGCGTCAACGCCGAGCTGCTCATTGACCACGCCTGGGGGTGGGAGCCCTGCACCATCGCGGACATCAAGGCGTATAAGCCGGAAAACAAGAGCATCGTATCCGGGCAGGTGCTGTCCTGTCCCTATGGGTTTGAGCAGGCCCGGCTGGTGGTGCGGGAAATGGCGGACGCCCTCGCCCTGGATCTAGTGGATAAGCGGCTGGTCACCGACCAGCTGGTGCTCACCGTGGGATACGATAAAGAGAATCTGGCCGGGCCGAACCGCGTCTCCGGCTACGAGGGCGAGGTCACCACCGACCGGTATGGGCGGAAGATCCCGAAGCACGCCCACGGCACGGTCAACCTCGGCTATACCTCCTCCGCCAGCGACCTGATTGACGCGGCTTCCCAGCTGTACGACCGGATCGTCAGCAGGAAACTGTCGATCCGGCGGCTGAGCCTCACCGCCAACCGTCTGCTGGACGAAGGGGAGGCGCAGAAGCAGGAAGCCGCGGAGCAGCTGGATTTCTTTACCGATTATGCCGCCCGGGAGGAACAGCAGGAAAAGGAAGCCGCTGCCCATATTCGTGAAAGGAAGCTGCAAGAGGCCGTGCTGGGCATCAAAAAGCGGTATGGAAAGAACGCCATCCTCAAGGGCATGAATCTGGAGGAAGGCGCCACGGCCAAGGAGCGGAACCAAAAGATTGGGGGGCATCAGGAATGACCGGGCCGTATGACGACCTCCTAGACCTGCCGCATCCCACCTCTACCAAGCATCCGCGGATGCCCCTCTCGGACCGGGCCGCCCAGTTTTCCCCTTTTGCCGCCCTGTCCGGGCACGGGGCCGCCATTGCGGAAACGGCGCGGCTGACGGACCGGCGGATCGCGCTGGACGAGGATGCCAAAGCAGAGCTGGACAGGAAGCAGAAGCTCCTCCTCGCGCTAATAGCGGAACAGCCGGAGATCACGGTTACCTGGTTCCAGCCCGACGAGAAAAAGGAGGGCGGCCGGTATATTACCACCACGGGCAGGCTCAAGCGGATAGACGAAGCCCGGCGCATCTTGCAGATGGCGGACCGGACGGCCATCCCGCTGGAGGATATCCTTGCGATAGAGGGGGACTGCTTCCGCTGGCTGGATGGCGCGGAATAGATGGTTGGGAAGGTGTAAATACGCGGAAAAGGTAAAAGCGCCGCTGAATTTCAGCGGCGCTTTTTCATGTTTGAACAGGCAGGGACCCCCATCCGACCGGGCGGAAAAGGTAAATCCGGCCTGCTGTATACTGCGGCCTTCTCACTCAGCAAGGCCTCCAACCGCCGTTTCCCGGCCGGAAGAAAGCGACTTTAGGATGGCATCAATAACATAAACGGGCTTAGCCAGTTCATCATAGGTGTGAAGCATCGTCCCGCTGCGGAGCATAGAGGCAAAATGGGCTACCTCCGCCTGATAGGTATTGGAAGTATCGATGCTTTGGTAAATGTTTTCCGCCCCTTTGCGGAAAAGCAGGCAGGCGGTGGAGTATGTCCCCGGGGTGAATACCAGGTGAGTGCTGAACCCGTCGTAGCCGAGCAGAGCGGTAACGACCCCTTGGCTTTCTGCAGCCTTTACTGTTCGGACAGAATAGCCGAACACCGTCAGCGCCATTTCAATAAGGTGCGATGAATAAAAGTAAAAGCCGTCGTATTCGCTGTTCTTATCCGCCGGGTAATTCATAACGGCGGAAATATAGGATTTTTCCTTTAGCAGGGAGTTTACCTGCTGTCTTAATGCCGGCAGGGTTTTCGAATACTTTAGGCTGGAGCCGCCGCAGACAAGAACCCCCTTTGCGCGGGCCGCGTCCAGCAGACGCTGCGCTTCCTCGGCGCCGGAGGCGATCGGCTTGTCAATGAACAAGGAAAGCCCCTGTTCAATAAACGGCATGGCATAGCCGGCGTGCAGGGAACCCTTCCGGTTAAGGATCATCATGGCGTCGACACGGCCGACAAAGTCTTCCGGGCGCTCTGCTATAAAATCTACCCCGCCGATCTTAAAGACCTCGCGGCTTGATTCTGCGTCCGGCCCATACACGCCGACCACCTGCATATCGGCATACTCCCGTTTCCCCGTCTGCGGGTCGGGCTGGTTAATAATTCCCGTGAATGCCGAGGCGTGGGAATTCTCTGTACCAATGATTCCAATTTTGATCATGATTTTCCCTCCAATTTCTTAAAAACTGTGACCGTACTGTTCATGCCGGATGACTAACCGCTTTGGAAACGGCATAGCTTCTCGTACAGTATTACTCTAATGTCAGAGGACGGTGAATTTCTATCCGCTTTCTATGGAGTATTTCCTTTATTTGATGACGATGGCATAGGCGTGCTGCACCGCAGAGAATTGGATACGCGTACGATTTTACGGATGCCTCGATAAGTTTGTAAAATCGGAAAATTTTTTTAGAAGATTCGCACAGACTATCACCGCCTCTTTCATTATCATAAAACTAATCAGATTTCGACGATTTAATTTATCGCCTGTGTCTGTAGCCTATAAATTAAGCGGGTTCATCAGTAGGGGCAAGAAATAAGGGGGCGTTATCTATTGACGAAGGCAAAAAGGCGAAAGGAATACCGGCTGGATACCCATATGACGCTGTGGCAGCGGATCAAGCGCGATAAATGGCTGCTGCTCATTTTTCTTCCCGGCATCTTAAACGTATTGATCTTTAAATATGGGCCGATGGCCGGGCTGGTTATGGCGTTCCAGAATTACAAGCCCCTGCTTGGGTTTGCCGGCAGCGAATGGGTGGGGCTGGACAATTTTAAGCGGCTGTTCACATCGGACCCAAACCTGATGAAAGTCTTTTGGAACACGATTACGTTGAACATAGAAAGCTTGATCGTCACTTTCCCCATCCCGATCCTGTTCGCTATCCTGCTCAACGAGTGCAGAGGAAAGAAGTTCAAGCGCGTTACGCAGACCGTTACCTATTTGCCGCATTTTATCACGGCCGTTATTGTAGCCGGCATGGCCAAAGAGTTCCTTTCTCCTTCCACCGGCTTTATCGCCAAGGCGATTGGCCAGATCCTTGGCATGGAAACCCCTCCGATGCTGCTGACCAATCCGGCGGCTTCCCACACGATCCTCATCTGCATCAGCGTGTGGCAGGGCTTCGGCTGGGGGACCATCGTTTATCTTTCCTCCCTGTCCGGCATTGATCCGCAGCTTTATGAGGCGGCCACTATTGACGGGGCCAGCCGCTTTCAGAGGATCCTTCATATTACGCTGCCGGCTTTGGCCCCGGTCATTTCCATCCAGCTGATTATGTCTGTGGGCGGCTTGATGAGCGGCGGCGGCTTTGATTATCCGTACCTGCTGCAAAACGGGTTGAATATGAGCACGATGGAGACGCTGTCAACGTTGATTTATAAGCAGGGTATTGCCAGCTACGCGGCGCAATACAGCTACACGACCGCGGTCGGCCTGCTGCAGTCCGTCGCCAATTTGATCCTGATCGTAGCGGCTAACACCGTCTCCCGTAAGGTCTCGGAAACCAGTTTCTTCTAACCGTCATCAAATGTAGCAAAGGAGGCATGTTTATGGGAGCGCTGAATCCATCAATTGCAACGGCTTCCAAACCAAAACGCAAGCGCATAAAGGTCACGGTCGGCGATTTGCTGATATGGCTGGTTATGCTCCTTGCCATGGTGATCGTATTATATCCGGTTTTAAAAATTGTCGCCGGCTCTTTCAGCAACAGCGAGCTGCTGCTGCGCGGCGAGGTGGGCATTGTACCGAACGGCTTTACCTTGAAGAATTATATGTCTCTTTTTTCAAATTCTTCTTTGTGGAAGGCGTATGGGTATACCATTCTATATACCGTGGTATCCACAATAGCATCGCTGTTTTTCACCTTATCCTGCGCTTACCCGCTTTCTAAGCGTACGTTTGTCGGCCGGCGGAAATGGAATTTCGTGCTGATGTTTACCATGCTGTTCAGCGGCGGCCTAATCCCTACATTCATATTGAACACGCAGATATTCCCGTTTATGAACACGATGATCCCGTTTACGATCAGCGGCTGCGTGGGGGCGTGGAACGTCGTTTTGGCGCGCACCTTCTTTGAGAGTATCCCGCAGGGCTTGGAGGAGTCCGCCAAGATTGACGGCGCAAACGACTTGATCATCCTGCTTAAAATTTATCTGCCCCTTTCCAAGCCGATTATTGCGACCCTGGGATTATTTGCGGCCGTAGGCGCTTGGAACAGTTATTTTGGCCCCATGGTCTATATGAACGATATGGACCGCTGGCCGGTAGCCCTTCTCCTGCGGCAATGGCTCTTTGCCGATTCAAGTACCAGCGTCACTACGGGAAGCAGCATCGGCGACGCTTACGCGATCCCGCAGATCGCGCGGAATTACACCGCCATCGTCGTCACCATGCTCCCGATCGTCTGCGTGTATCCGTTTGTCCAAAAATATTTTGTAAAGGGGCTAATGGTCGGCGCCGTCAAGG